>JAEUVI010000212.1 GCA_016787105.1 Chitinophagaceae bacterium
AGTTTGAAAGCTGTTATCTCCAGTTCTTTGTCAGCATCTTTCAAAGATTTCAATAACTGTTCTTTCTGTTCTGAAGTCAGTTTATCATGCTGCTGAAGAATCTCGAATATGTGCTGAAGATGTTTGTTCATTTACTTTTCCTTTAACGCCACCACGCAGGTAGTAAGGTTATGCATTTCTAAATTGCCGCCGGTAGCCCTGCCCAGTTCTGCATTGCTAAACATACCGGCCATTGGTACATTCCATACATTTTTTACCCCTTCCAGTTCTTTGCTCATTAACGGCCCGAGTGAAAGTATCCTTCCTGCACAACTGAATACTACTAATGCATCAGCATCTGGCATTTCAGTTTCTTTTAAGTTTTCAACAGCTTTAATTACTTTTTCCATTACATCCCAGTCGGGAGGCAGGGAAAATCTCACTTTAGAACCTTGTGGTACAGCGCCACTGGTGTAAAAAGAGCGGTCGCTCCAATCTATTACAAGCCCGGGTCGCATAATAGGATCGCCTTTCTCTCTTTGTAATTGCAAAGGGAAATTAGCGGCTATTTCAACGAGCATGTTTTTATTGTCCGGTGTTACATTTTCGAGACCACCGTATTTAGCTGTAATATCTAATACCGGCACGTTTTCCACTGTGTATACATGATTGCCTTCGCTTTTTGTTACAATTTTTTCAGTACCCACTGCTTTCCATCCACAGGTAGCAATACCCTTTATTTCTACTTTTGTTTCATCAAGCGTAATACATACTATGGCATTTGCGCTATCTTTTTTGTTGGTAAAAACAAATGTTTCTGCAAAAGAGTAATCATCGCCAGCCGCGCCTCCATAAGCGTTTACATGCTGGCCCGCAATTTCTTCAATGCCTTTTAGTATTTCTTCTCCATCCGCAGCGGCATGACTGGTTCCAATCAAAAATGCAGGGATAGAAAATTTCCGGCTGGCTTTCTGCGCAATGGCTCTCGCCACTTCCCTGTAATTTTTTTCGGGATATTCTTCAAAATGGATTTCAAAATAATCTTTGTTCATATCAAGGAGCAAAATGGCAGCGGAGCCTTTCTCTGTTTCTTCATCAATAAACTCTCCATTGGTAGTGCAACCGAATATGGCGATTCCTTTCGAATCAAGTAATTCAGCGATGGAGATTCTATCCTGGCTTTTTGAGATAAAGCAGATAGCTAATGTGGGTTTGAATCCGTTGCTCATGCTTTGTTGCAAAGCAGATTGGATTTCTTCCGTTGATTTTCCTTTTATTGATATTGCTTTCATCTGGTTATTTTTTCTTTTTTTCCAGGATTAATTTTTAATGAGTCTTTGGCAAGAGGCAAAAAATTTTCACCTGAGGAGTTGCTCGGTATCGGCAACATCGGTTTTGTAAAATTTACCATCTGATGATTGTAATTTGAGTTGTCCGATTTTTTCGGACAACTCGCTTCCTTCCTTTTTAAGCTTGGTTTTAAGGTCGCTCCAATACTTTCTCCCCCTATCTGTTCCGGTTAAAATTTCAATTACATCAATAATGGAGAAATACCATTTCTCCGCTATTTCATCCCAATGCGTTCTTACTCTTTGCTGCTCAAAAAGCTTTATTTCTGCTGATGATTTTGCTTTCATTACATGTTTAGTTTGTGAACCATTTATTTTTCTTTCAATGCTACTGCTGAATCGCCTTTTATTGATTTTGCTTTCATCCGTTATTTTATTTCAGTATAAACAATCTTTACTGTTTTATCACCAATGTTTTCCACGTAATGCTCATCGACATAGTCCATCCACGATGCAGTTCCTTCCTTTTCATCTGCAATAATGGATTCTCCGTTTTTCAAAAACACTTTTAATTTTCCCCCACTAACCACATAGGAAGATTTTGCCGGATGGGTATGCCATTCATCTTTTTCGCCTGGTTTCAGGATGTATTCAACTACGCGGACTTTTTCATTCTCCAGCAGAACTTTAAATTTATCGGGTGAGAGTTTTACTGGATCAATATCCGGTTGTGGGTTTCTTGTGTTTTTACAGGCGCTGATTGAAAAAAGAAAAGGGGCTATCAGTAAAAATAGGAAATATTGTTTCATGCCGGGTCTGTTTGATTCTTAATAAGAAAGCTTTTTCGGGTATTTCTTTCCTTTAATTGACTTTGCTTTTATCAATAATCTTTTGTTATTATATCATTTTAATTTTACGTCTTTCTATTTATTTACCGGTCCGAGATATTTATCATACCACAGCAGTGTTTCTTTTACAAAATCTATTCTTGGTACCAGGTGCCCGGCATCGTACACTATTCTTTTTTTATTTTCTTTCGGCGTACCGAGGAAGTTATACATTGGAATCTGCGAGGTTTCGATTGGGAAGAACAAATCATGTTTGCCATTCAGCATCAGCACGGGTTGGGTTACCCTTGGCAGGTAATTTAATTGATCCGCTTCCGGCAGTGACTTGTTCATTACCATACCGCCAACATTCAGTGCAACGGCTTTAAATCTTTTTTCTATTGCGGGCATTATACCACCCATGTAGCCACCCCAGCTCCAACCGAGGTATCCAAGCTTATCCACTTGTATATCCTTCCTTGTTTCTAAATAATCAATGCTTCGGCCAATATCCTTACGCCACATTATTAAATGATCTTTATAAAAAACACTTTCGTCGGGGAGATCGCTTTTTAATTCATCATGTCTTTCGCAAGTACCTTTGTAAATGGGGCGTATTAGCGCCCTGCCGCTTTTTAAAATAAAATCGATACGGCCATTAACGCTCAGCGGATTGTATGTTTTTGCATAAATATCATTTGATCCGGGATAGAAAAGCACTACCTGGTAAGGAGGTTTAAAGCCTTTGGGAAGGTAGAGCCAGGCCTGCATCCGTTCATTATTATATCCTGCATCAAATGTTATTTTCTCTGCTGTCCAGGATTCGTTATCGATTGTAGCTTCAGTTTTTTCATTCAGCGGTTTTTTGTCATACAAAAATTGCTGCTGGTAAATAGCAAAAGTGTGATCGTCTACCGGCTTTTCTTTTGTATAATCACGGAAAGCCATTGATACAGGTTTCATCAATGATGCCGTTGCTGTATCCCCGGGTAGTTCTTTCATACAGCGAAATCCATTCGTTGCACTCCGATCTATAGCATCCTGCATGTAGCTATCATTAAAAGCGTATGTCTGATCATTCCACCCGCCACCTAAAATGTAGCATTGTTCTTTGTTGCTTTCATTTTGATTATAACACCATTCTCTTGCATTGCCTGCTACATCGTAAATGCCGAAAGAACTGATGCCTGCATGGGAGCCAACAGCAGTTGTTCCTTTGCCATTGAAATTGCTGAGCGGTACAATGAATTGTGTACGCGATGTCTCAGCTATCACGCTCCAGTGGAAAATGGTAGGTAATTGTTTTTTTGCATATACAGCATAGGCTGCTGCTTCATACCAGGAGATACCGGTTACTGGAAAATTCTCCTGGCCGTCAGGATAGCTACCCGCTTCCCATCCGGATGGCCCCGATCTTCCCGTTTTATCAATAAATAATTTTAGAGCATCATCTATTGTAATTTCTTTTCCGCCGGAGTGGATGGTATTGTTCCAAAAACTTTTATTACTGTATCCACCTGCATCCATGAATTCTTTATACTTTTTATTAGTGACTTCGTATTTATCTATTAAAAACGGAGGTACATCTTTCGGTCCACTTGGTTCGAGTCCTACAATGTACATGTCAGTGTGTTTTGCAGGAATGCGTACCATATTTTCAGGAAGGCTGCCATCTTTGTCCAATATCAATTTTACAGAATCTCCCCATAGCCTCATGTATACTGATGGCCCTGCAAATTCAATTGTTTGATATCCCTTCTTTCTTATTTCGAGACGGAGATACGGCCGGGGAAAACGCACCGCTTGCAGGGGAGTAGTGCCTGCAAACCGCCACTCATCACCAGACTTGCTATAATCCTTCCACCATACTTCTGCGCCTGCTGGTGTTGATTCCATGGTAACCTTTGTTGAAACTGATGGCCACATTTTCTGTAATGCGGAATCATCAGGTAAATATTTTTCTGCTTCTATCGCCATGTCAAAAGCTTCTACCGGGGGCACGAAATTGTCATTTACCGATTTTGCAATGGCGGGTAATAAATCATTCTTTGCATGTTGCTTTCTCATCCATGGTTTAATAAGAGAATACCCGGCAATTGCTAAGCCTGTAATAACAATCAGCGATAAAGCAATTCTCTTTCTTGTTTTCTGAACGGATGTTTTGTCTATAAATTTTTCCGCTTTGCCTTCCAGTTTTTTATGAAGTGGCACCTGCAGCCCTTCGTTGCTGATAGCAAAAACCTCGAACGGTTCTTTCACATTTTTTAAAACATATTTACCGAGGGAAACCGATTGAATTTCCTTATGATTTTTTATATCATCTACTACTTTTCCGGAGACAAGAATACTACCAGGCACCGCCATAGACTCAAGTCTTGAAGCGATATTCACGCCATCACCATATACATCTGTTTCGTCAAATACCACGTCGGCCTGGTGTATACCGATGCGCACCTGCACCCATGGTTTTTCCTGCATGTGAAGTTGCGTTGCGATCGCTGCTTTTACAGCCTCCAACGCGCTGTTGAAACTGCAAAGGGCGCCATCGCCGCTAAACTTAATTAACCTGCCATCGTGAAGAAGGAGTTCGGCTTCCAGTTTTCTTCTGAATTTATCTTTTAAATGTATTGCCAGTTTTTCATCATCCTGCATCATCGCTGTGTAGCCCATGATGTCGGCAAACATGATTGCGGCGAGTTGGCGTGACTGTGACATTATGCTTGGTTTTATAATTAAAAACTAATCACGATTTTATTTCGTGTTTCCCGGGAATACAGATCATTCATTATTTGAGATTGTACGCGTTTTCATTATGAATGCTATTTAATTTCAAACAACAGCATTTTTGTTTCTTTTGGTACTTTAGTGGTTGAATGATTACAAACTGTAGTAATGAATAGTAAAACGGAGTAAAATGCCAGAAATGTAAAGTGTTTTAAAGTTAATTGCAGTTTCATGGTTGGTGGAAGTTTTAGAGTTTAATTTTATATTGATTTTATAAATAACTCAGCCATTTCTTTTCCTTATGCGCCGATTTATAACTATCATACCACTTACATAACGGGTACACAGCCACCACAATAGCGATCCATACGATATAAACAATATTTAACGGGAACCCATATCCTTTTAGCTCTTCGGTAAACCACAGTGGTTGTTTTAAAATCCAGATCTTCCAACTGAAGCTGGTAAAAAGCGGTGCGGCAATCATTGTGGTAAGATGTATCAGGAAAATGTGAATGAGATAGTAAAACATCGGTACACGTCCATATACAGAAATTACCCCCGATATTGTATTGGTTTCATTTTCTGTAAAAGCAAGAAATATTAGCGCTGGCCCCAGCGTCATTAATATATACAAGAATGAGGGAGGATACTTGGTTACTTTCAAAAAGGAGAAAAGTGTATAAAGCCCATCGGATTGATAGCTCCACGGTGAAGGGTCTCCGTATATATTGATAAAGCGTAAAATTATAAATAAAGCAATAGCAGTAGTACCGAGGATGAGCAGGTATTTTTTTCTTTTTTCCGGTGTAAATGCTGCTGTATATAATATACCGGCACAATAACCAAGCGCCATTACACCTGCCCATGGAATAATGGGATAAGCAACCAATACATTTTTTCCATGCCAGTCAAAGAAATTCTGCTGGTGTACTAATGCCCAAAGAAATGAAGGCAGGTTGTTTTCATTCATCCGTATCGGATCTAGCAGGTTGTGGCCGGCTACCAATATAATTCCAAATGCGAGTATTAATTTATAAGGTAAGTAAATCAGCCCGGCCAGTATGACCATACTTATGCCCAATGCCCAGATGACAATAAAATATATGTTGGGGAATGTAATATTGAAGTTCCATAAAAAATTGACGACGGTAAGTTCCAGCAGGATGAGCCATAGGCCACGTGTAAGCAGAAAGCGGGATAATTCTTTTTTTGATTTTCTCCGGCTCATGAAAAAAGCGGAGGTACCTGCGAGAAACATAAATACCGGCGCACAGAAATGCGTTATCCACCTGGTAAAAAATAACGCGGGACTCGCTTTCTCCAAATCCAATGCATCATAGAGATAGGCTTCCGTATGAAAGTAATCGCGTACATGATCGAGTGCCATGATGATCATCACCACACCACGGAGCAGGTCAATGGATGCGATTCTTCTTTGGGGTTGGTGTAGATACTGTGGCATGGCTTGTTATATTATTTTGGTAGCATCATTCAGTTTAGAGCGAATATTTTTTTTGAAAGAATACTCATGTCATCCGTTTAATATTTTTTTCATATTGATGTTTAACTGCGTTTGATAAGAGATGAATGCAATACTTTAATTTTCCATCTTTTTTTCTCTTTTACCAACACCACTGTTTCCAGCCATTGTATGGATATATGTTTTCCGTCTTTTATGATTTCAGAGTTAAGGTGATAGGTAGTCCATGCTGTATTTTTATTCACTGTTGTACTGATAAAGTCCAGCGTATTGGTACGGTTGAAATCGGCAGAAGTGTTCAGCCTGATTGCCTTGTTGATTAGCGTGTCAATATTCCATACCTGGCCGTATTCGTATAATGCTATGTCATCAGCACAAAATAGCTTTAAGCTTACTGAATCCCTGTTTGATAATGCATCAAACGCTTTTATAACAGTTTGCTGAACTGCCAGTTGGTTTTCTGTTACCCGAGTCTGCGCATGTAGTGCTGTGGATAATGAAATAATTAAAACGGCTATTTGTATTTTTTTCATTGATAAATTTCAGCTACTTCAGATCAATAAATTTTATTTCAATTTGCCTTCTTCGTCAGCAAGATGATGTAAATAATAACAGTAAATCAATTGTCCTTTTCTGATACTCGATAATCTTAAGAATTCATTGGAAGCGTGCCATTTTTCGTCGGCTTGTTCAAAACCTAATGAGTAAGCATAAATTCCCAAAATTTCTTTGATATC
>JAEUVI010000249.1 GCA_016787105.1 Chitinophagaceae bacterium
GATATATTGGTTTGCAAAAAGCAGTGGTACCACGAGTGATAAAAGTAAATTCATACCTATCAGCCAGGAGAGCCTTGAAGATTGTCATTACAAGGCCGCCAAAGATGTACTAACGATGTATTACCAGTTTAACCCGGATTCGGAACTATTGACTGGTAAGGGATTGGTACTGGGAGGTAGTCATACCATTTCGCCTATGAACCATGAGGCGCAATATGGAGATTTGAGCGCAGTATTATTGCAAAATTCTCCTTTCTGGGCCCACTGGATACGTACTCCCGAACTCAACATTGCACTGATGGATGAGTGGGAAAATAAAATTGAGAAACTGGCGAGCAGCACCATTTTGGAAAATGTAACCTCTATTTCCGGTGTGCCTACATGGACATTGGTTTTATTTAAACGGATACTGGAAATAACCGGCAAGAAAAATATGAGCCAAGTATGGCCGTCATTGCAATTGTATATGCACGGCGGTGTTTCTTTTACTCCCTATAAAGAACAGTTTCAGAAACTGATTGGTAAGGACATTCATTATCTGGAAATGTATAATGCAAGTGAAGGTTTTTTTGCTGCGCAGGAAATACCGGGTGAAGAAGGAATGCTCCTGTTTACCGATCATGGTATTTTCATGGAGTTTATGCCGGTAAATGAGTATGGAAAATCAAACCCAAAAACAATTGGTCTCGGTGATGTGGAATTGGGAAAAAACTATGCATTGGTAATAAGCACCAATGGCGGACTGTGGCGTTACCTTGTTGGAGATACCATACAGTTTACATCATTGAAACCATTCCGTGTAAAAGTATCGGGACGGTTGAAACACTACATCAATGCATTCGGTGAGGAACTGATAGTAGACAATACAGATAAAGCAATTGCCATTGCTTGTGAGAAAACAGGAACGATTGTAAACGATTATACCGCAGCGCCGGTTTATTTTTCCGATTCGGATAACGGAGCCCATGAGTGGCTGATTGAATTTGAAAGGGAACCGGAAAAAATGAATGATTTTGCAGATGAACTGGATACAGCACTAAAAAGCCTTAATAGCGACTACGAAGCGAAGCGGCATAAAAATATCGCTTTGCGAAAGCCAGTATTACATTCAGTAAAAAAAGGTTTATTCACTCAATGGTTGCGGAGCAAAGGAAAACTGGGTGGTCAGCACAAAGTACCGCGGTTGAGTAATGAGCGGAATTTTATTGATGAAATATTACAAATGAATAGTTAAGATAAGAATAATGGGCTGGGAGATATGAATTCGTTTATTTTTGCCTCTTTAAAATAATAACTATGAAACTGCTGGAAGGAAAAATAGCGATTGTAACAGGTGCTGCACGTGGTATCGGAGAAGGGATTGCTTTAAAATTCGCTGAGCATGGGGCAAATGTGGCTTTCACCTATGTAAGTGAAAGCAGTGAAGAGAAAGCGACAATGCTTGAACAAAAATTAATATCGCTTGGCGTAAAAGCAAAAGCATATAAAAGTAACGCAGGTGATTTTGCGGAGTGCGAAGCATTTGTAAATAGTGTGGTAAAAGAATTTGGTACTGTAGATATATGTGTGAATAATGCAGGCATTTCAAAAGATAACCTACTGCTCCGGCTCACTCCCGATCAATGGGATGCTGTTATAAAAGTAAACCTCAATAGTGTTTTTTATATTACCAAGCAGGTCATCCGCCCGATGATGAAAGCGAAGAGCGGAAGTATTATAAACATGAGTTCAGTAATCGGTGAAATGGGAAATGCCGGCCAAAGCAGTTATGCAGCGAGTAAAGCAGGTATTTTAGGATTTACAAAATCTGTAGCTAAAGAACTCGGTAGCCGCAATATCCGTTGCAATGCCATTGCTCCGGGATTTGTGGAAACAGATATGACAAGCTATCTCAAAGATGGCGAAGGCGCTGAAAAATACAAAGCCGATATACCGTTAGGAAAATTTGCCAGTACAGAAGATATTGCCAATACAGCATTATTCCTTGCATCTGACTGGTCTTCTTATATCACGGGCCAGGTTATCAGTGTTTGCGGCGGTTTGAATATTTAAACGATCCTTGTTTTTTAATATTAGAAATTAACAGGATTGTTTTTCAGAAATTGTATCAGGGCTTCTCTCCAGTTCGGCATTTCGTTTATACCTTCTCTGATCAGGTTTGCGTTTTCGAGGACTGAATAGACCGGCCTCTTTACCAGCATTGGAAAGTCTTTTACTTTAGCAGGATGCAATGGTGTTTGCAATCCTAAAGTTTTCCAAATCTCTTTTGCAAATTCGTACCAGGAGCATTCTCCTTCGCAACTCATATGGTATAAACCAAACTTATCTGTTTTAATTAGTGCGGCTGTATTCTTTGCAATGGCAAAAGTGGGAGTAGGGGTTAGTATTTCATCATCTACAACTCTTACCTCTGGTTTTTCTTTTGCGAGTTTAATCATGGTGCTAACAAAGTTTCCACCTTTCACCCGGCTGGGCACTTTGCCATATATACCTGATATCCTTACTACAAATGACTTTTCGCAATAGTTTAGTGCAAAATGCTCGCCGGCAAGTTTTGTAGTGGCATATACATTTAATGGATTTGGAGTGTCGGACTCAGTATAAGGTTTCAGTTTTTTTCCATCAAACACATAATCTGTACTGTAATGTAAAAGTCTTGCATGAATGTCTGAACAAACCTTGGCGAGATGTAATGTACCTGTACCATTTATGGCGAAGGCTTTGTCCGGAAAAGACTCTGCTTCGGGTACTACATGATAAGCGGCTGTATTAATTACTATGTCTGGCCTGATGGTGCTTAATACAGAATTTACTTTGTCAATGTCTTTTATTTCTATATCATGATGAGATAAACAAATTACATTGTTGTCGGGTGACAATACTTCCGTAAGATCTGTTCCCAGTTGTCCGTTTGCGCCAATAATAGCAATTTTCATTTTTGAATAACCCTGAAATGAGGAAGACTATTTTAAGAATCAGTTTCTTTTACGTGACAAATATATTAATGTCGTGTAGAAGTTCACAATAATTAGAACGGCAGACGTTATTTTCTCTGAATAATGTTCGTCGTTAGAGCGGAAGTAGCTCTTTTGCAAAAATTCAAATCGCCTGTTATCGTTATAGTGTCAGGTGTATTTGTTATAAACGAATATTCCTCTTTTTTATATAATAATGCCAGAGGATCATTGTTGTTATAGATCTGTATGGCTGCCAGGTAGCGGATAAGGATATAATTTCGTCTTTGCTGATTTTAGCATTTAGCTTTTTTACTTCTTTTAATGCATTCATCATTGCGAGGTCGCCGTGAGGAAAAATATCTGCTCGCTGCAATACAAACAGAAGATATATATCTACTGTCCAGTCGCCAATGCCTTTGACCTGTTTTAGTTGTGTTCTTATGTCTTCGTTGGGGAGCTGCCTTAACTTGGTCAGGTTGATTTTTCCACTTAAGATCGTTTGCGCCAGGTGCCTTGCATAAATTGTTTTCTGCCTGCTGAAATAACAAGCCTTCATCTCTTCATCTGAAAGGCTTAACAGACTTCGTGCTGTGATTTTGCCAGTCTTTTTTTTGAGCTTGACAAATGCAGCTTTTGCAGAGGCGAGTGATACCTGCTGCTCAAGTATAATATGTATAAGCGATGCAAAACTATTACTGCGCCGCCACATGGGCGGATAGCCATATTGATCAATAATTGATTGAAGTTGTTGATCACTTTTGGCTAAATGATCGCAAATAGGGTGAAAGGTATCTTTATTAAAACTTGAAATAGCAGAAACTGGTTCGGCAATCTTGTTGTTGGCACTCATTTTTTCTTAAACTTTTCTATCGCCTGCCGGGTGAACTCGCTTAATACCAGCTTTCCGCTTATCGCGGCTCGTTCTATTAATAATTTATCCCAGTCTTCTGTTCCTTTCCAGAGTACTTTTTTCATTTCCTCCATTGCACGTGGGCTTGAATGTACAAGTGAATCAGACAGGCGGCTAATAGATTCGTCCATGCTTTCAACTGAAGGGTGTAATTCTGCATACAGCCCTTTTCTTCTTGCCCAGTCAGCATTTCGCCACATGCCCGCATCAATAGCTAATTGAGAATAACCAGATAGGCCAATCTTTCGTTCAATGGCTGGGCCTACTACAAACGGTCCAATACCAATAGCCAGTTCACTTAGTTTGATATCTGCCTCTTCGGAAGCAATAGCATAATCAACCGCGGCGGCAATACCAACGCCACCGCCAACACATTTGCCATGTATACGGCCGATTACAAATTTGGGACAAAGCCTGATAGCATTTATTACATGAGCAAAACCACTGAAAAACTGTAAACCCTGATCTGCATTTTTTATTGCTGTTAATTCGTCAAATGATGCTCCTGCACAAAAAGCTTTTTCACCAGCCGAGCGAAGTATCACCACTTTGGTTTCCTCATCATTTCCTGCGCGATGAATTGATTGTGATAATTCATCTAAAATCTGGGCGGGTAATGAATTGCTTTGAGGATGAAAAAATTCTATTGTTGTAATTCCATGGTGATTTTCTACTTTAACATAGCCGTCTTTTACTGTGTGAATCATATAAAAAGAATTTAAGAAAGTAAAAAGCTTTATAAAACAGGAACCCCGTCATTCAACAAATTCTATTGGATTCCTAACTCTTATTTTTCCTGAAATTAATTTAACTATTAAAACTGTTTTCCAAAAATTTACGAGAAGAGAATGTTGGTACAAAAAGCCAGGACACAATAAGAATATCTTTCTCTTGTACTGTCTCACCTTGTTCAATCTCTCAACTCTTTTTTGCTACCATCGTCAATATCGTTCCCACTCCTGCATGCTCATTTGTTTCGTCTATTATCTCTACCAGCCATTTCACAATTCCTTTTTCAATATCATTTTCTTCCTTTTTATCCTGTGGCATTTTTTCTTTGCAGGTAAACCGCACATAAATTGTGCTACCGGGATAAATTGGTTTTGTAAACCTTAATTCATCTATGCCATAATTTAATAGTACCGGGCCTAAATCGCTGCCATCAACAAATAAGCCGGCTGCTGCACTCAGGATGAAATAGCCATGAGCAACCTGTTTTTCAAACATCGTACCCGCGAAAGCGGTAGTTGCTTTGTGCGCATAAAAATGATCGCCGCTTAATGCTGCAAATGAGTCTATATCATTGCTTGTAATTATTCTTTTTTCAGTAATTAATTGATCGCCTATTGCTAATTCTTCAAAATATTTACGAAATGGATGGACAACGCTTTTATTCCCTTTTGCATTTTGCTGATAAGATTGGGTAATAGCTGTAATAGTTGTTGGTGAACCCTGTATAGCCACCCGTTGCATATAATGTTTTATTCCACGCAGGCCCCCCATTTCTTCTCCGCCGCCGGCACGTCCTGGTCCACCATGTATCAGCATGGGTAATGGCGAGCCATGTCCTGTGCTTTCTTTTGCGCAATCACTATTCAATACCAATATCCTTCCATGATGTGTACCGGCTCCGACTACATATGCTGTTGCAATTTTATCATCAGCAGTCACAATGGAAGAACACAAGGAGCCTTTTCCTTTCCGGCTTAATTCAATGGCCTCATCTATATTTTTATAAGGCATGATAGTGCTTACAGGCCCGAAGGCTTCTATTTCATGTACTTCATTTGTTGTAAAAGGTTTTTCATTCAGCAATAGCAGAGGTGATATGAATGCTCCTTTCTTTGAATCCGCATCAGTTACTTCCACACTGTCTAATGATCCATATATAATCTGAGAAGATGCCAATATTTTTTGCACCTGCTGCTTCACTTCATCGCGCTGCGACTGACCAGCGAGTGAACCCATTCTTACTTTTTCATTTAACGGGTTGCCGATAACGGTTTGTGCCAATGATTTTCCAATAGCAGCGGAAGCCGCTTCAACCAAATTTTCAGGAACAAATATTCTTCGTACTGCCGTACATTTCTGTCCGGCTTTTACAGTTATTTCTTTTCTTATTTCCTTTATAAAAATATCCCACTCAGCTTTGCCGGGTGTTATGTCAGGTGCCAATACAATACAGTTGAGCGAATCCGCCTCCATATTGAAGGGAATATTTTCGGTTAATATTCTTTTGCCTGATTTTAATTTTAGTCCGGTACTTGCAGAGCCGGTAAATGTTACTACATCCTGCGATGATACATGCTCAAGTATATCGCCTGCGCTGCCGCAAATTAATTGCAATGCACCTTCGGGTAAAATACCGGAAGCAATTATTTCTTTTACTACTGCTTCAGTGAGATAAGATGTAATAGTTGCCGGTTTCACTACTGCAGGTATTCCCGCCAGCCAGTTTACCGCGCATTTTTCAAGCATTCCCCACACGGGAAAGTTAAAAGCATTGATATGTACCGCTACACCTTCTTTTGGCACCAGTAAATGATGCCCCATAAAATTTCCCTCTTTGCTTAGCGCTATAGGATCCCCGTCTGTGCAGTAGGTTAAATCAGGAAGTTTTCTTCGGAGTGACGCATTGCTAAACAGGTTCCCGATTCCTCCTTCAATATCTATCCAGCTATCAGCTTTTGTAGCACCGGTTAAATAACTTACAGTATAAAACTTTTCTTTTTTTCCGAGCAGGTAGTTCGCCAGTGCTTTTAGCATTCTGCCGCGTTCATGAAATGTCATTTTGCGCAGCGCAGGGTTTCCAGTTTTTCTTGCATAATCAAGAATTGCAGAAAAATCCAGTCCATTGGTTGTGGCCATTACAATCGGATCGTTTGTTACCGCATTGTATAAAACCTGCCCATCTCCGTCACCGGTTACCCAATTGCCTGTAATATAGTTTTCCAGTTTTTTCATTCTCGGTTAATCTGTTTACGAATTTACTCGAAAACAAAGGAACCGATCCAATTAGCATATCAGGTTATATTTGCACAATATTTTAAAATCAACCAGATGAAAAAGATAATACCGGTTTTAGTAATCATCATTTTTGCTGCGTGTAATAATTCTGAAAACTCGGGTCATGAACACGGACTTACTACTGGTGATGCAAAAACCCCTGCGGATAGCCTGATGGAATTAGTAATGGCAGGACATGATGCTGCTATGCCGAAAATGAGTAAACTATCTGCTGCGCAAAAAAATGTGCAACT
>JAEUVI010000262.1 GCA_016787105.1 Chitinophagaceae bacterium
AGATTTATTGTTAAAATTTACAATCGCAGTATCCAAAATCTTTAAAGTATCAATCAGCCATTTTTTAAACATTAATTGCTTTCTTTCATAGAAAGTATCTATTTTATTGATTCTTACGCTTTTTTTAATACCAGTGTCTGGCTGTTTCACTACGGTAATTGATTTGTCTTTCTGGAGATCATAACTATTCACATTGGTATTACAAGCAATCACACAACTTAATACACAAATTATTACTGGTCTCAAAACAAGCATATATCAAAAGTATTTATCATTCCCCATTCTCCTTAGTCTTCAACTAAGCATCAGCCCGTTCTACGGACTGTCAATATACATCTATCTATTCCACGGTAGCAAATATTATAAAATGCACCGCTGCCTGTTGGATAAAAGAGTTTAATTATTTAAAAAACAGAAGACTAAGGATAGCTGGACATTTACATTACCGTTCAGTCGCAAAACAATCAGTATCGCAACAATACTTTTAACTTCATCTATATATTTTGATCATGAAAACCCCACTCCTTCAATAATACGGCAGACTCGGCTTCATTTAATTTACGCTGATTATAATGGCCGGCGATAGTTTTTTGACGAAAGGCTTCATACAAGGTTACCGCACAGGCTACACTTATATTCAGCGATTTTATGACCCCCGATTGGGGAATAATAAAGTTTCCGTCTGTCAGCGGAAGAATTTCCTCGCTAACCCCCGAATGCTCATTGCCAAAAAGCAACGCAATTTTTTGTGTAAAATCCATTTCATACAAGCCTACCGAATCCGCCCCTAAATGAGTTGCCATCACTTTATCATACCTGCTCCTGATAGCTTTAAAACATTCTTCCGCATCAGTAAACTGGTAAATGGTCAACCATTTGGCAGCGCTGCTGCTGCTCTTACTACCCCATTTTTTATGGCGCGGTATTTTTGTATTCAGTACATAAATTTCCTGTATCCCGACTGCGTCGCAGGTGCGCATTACTGCTGAAATATTATGTGGATCAAACACATTCTCAAGCACAACAGTAAGATCGTTTTGCCGTTTATTGAGTACTGAAAGAAGGCGGGTTTCCCGTTCTGGCGTCATATTTGTAACTTGAGCCCCGAAAATACGAAACTGGCTCCCTATTTAAATGACAACCAATCGCTACTATGAAAAAAGCACTGAAAATAACAGGCATTTCCTTATTAGTCCTAATTGTTGCCGCATTCGCGCTTCCCATATTGTTTAAAGGCAAAATCTTAACACTTGTAAAAAAAGGCATCAACGAAAATGTAAATGCCAAAGTGGATTTCAATGATCTGAGCCTTTCCCTGTTCAGGCATTTTCCAAAATTGTCAGTAGCGCTTGAAAACATTTCTGTTGTAGGCACTGAGTCATTTGCAAAAGACACTCTCATCAGTGCTAAAAAAATTGACGTATCGCTGAACCTGTTGAGTATAATGAGCGACAACATCAAAGTTTCCGGCGTTTATCTTGATAACCCACGCATCCATGCATTGGTAGATAAAAATGGAAAAGCCAACTGGGATATTGCAAAAGCAGATACAAATACTGCAAGTACAGATACCAGTTCTTCTTCATTTAAAATGGAATTGAAAAAATATGCCATCACAGATGGTTACATTTTTTACAAAGATGAGCAGGGAAATATGAGCGCAGAAATAAGTGGGTTAAATCATGAAGGCAGCGGCGATTTTACACAAGACATTTTCACTTTATCAACAAACACAAAAGCGGAATCAGCGAATTTTATTTATGAAAATATTCCTTACCTCGTGAATGCAAAAGCGGACATCGGCGCTGATGTAAAGATTGACAACAAAACAAGTAAGTACGATTTCAAAACAGATGATATACAGGTAAATAACCTGAAGCTATCAGCCGAAGGTTTTTTTCAATTGGTAAATGACAGTGTATATAATATGGATATCGCTTTCAAATCACCTTCCAATGATTTCAAAGATATCCTTTCCATGATACCAGCTGTTTATAAAAATGATTTTGATAAA
This sequence comes from Chitinophagaceae bacterium, assembly GCA_016787105.1. Classification (GTDB taxonomy): domain Bacteria; phylum Bacteroidota; class Bacteroidia; order Chitinophagales; family Chitinophagaceae; genus JAFDYH01. The sequence goes on from JAEUVI010000262.1 coordinate 2,015, forward strand.
ATAAAAACAAGCGGCAAAGCAACATTCAATGGTTTTGTAAAAGGAACATACAGCCCGCAACAATTGCCCGCCTATGATGTGAAATTAGATGTTGCAGATGGGTTCTTTCAATATCCCGATTTACCAAAACCTGTAAAAAACATACAGGTAGCCTTACATGCCAGCAACCCCGATGGTAAAATGGATAATACAGTCATTGATATTTCAAAAGGGCATATTGAAATGGATAATGAGCCTTTTGATTTTAAGGTATTATTTAAAAACCCGGAAACAAGCAGATATATTGATGCCGTTGTAAAAGGTAAATTAGACCTGGGAAATGTTTCAAAGTTTGTAAAACTTGATGGAGGAACCAAACTCGCCGGACTTATCGCGGCAGATGCATTTGCGAAAGGAAATTTATCTGCAATAGAAAACCAGAATGGCCCATTTACGGCAGGAGGATTTTTTAATATCAGCAATCTCTTATACGCATCTAAAGATTTTCCGCAACCCATTCAGAACGGCAATATGAAAATTGATTTGGTAAATAATGGCGGTGTAGCGGATAATACAGCTATCAATATTTCGCAGGCGCATATTGAAGTAGGCAAAGACCCGGTTGATTTTACATTACAGTTGCAGCACCCGGTTTCATCCATTGATTTTTCGGGAACAGCAAAAGGCCGTTTTACATTGGATAATGTAAAACAGTTTACACAACTGGAGCCAGGAACTGCTGTTTCGGGGGTATTGAATGCCGATCTTGCATTTAGCGGCAACAAAACAGCAATTGATAAAAAAGAATACGACAAAATAAATACAACAGGCACTGCGGAACTGACTAATGTGAAATATATTTCAAAAGAGTATCCGACCGGTGTTACCGTTAGCAGTACCAAACTGAGCTTTAACCCAAAAAATGTAACACTGAATAATCTCGCGGCAAATTATATGAATACCAATTTTACAGCGAATGGTGTATTGAATAATCTTATTGGCTATGCATTGAAAGATCAGACACTTGATGGAACTATCAACGTAACTGCCGACAAAATGAACTTGAATGACTGGATGGGAACAGATACTGCTACAAGCTCCTCTACTACTGAGGCAAGCTCCGATCCATTCCTGGTACCAGCCAATATCAATCTTACAATCAATACAAAAGCAGACCAGGTAAAGTATGATAAGGTGACGTATAACAACATCAACGGTACCCTGGTGATGAAAGATGAAATGGTAAAATTGCAGAATGTAAAAACAGAAGCGCTGGATGGTACTATTGCATTCACCGGTTCTTATGCTACCAAAGCCAATAAAAAGAAACCGGATATTTCAATCAGCTATGATATAAAAGATGTAAGCGTACAAAAAGCTTTCTATGCATTTAATACATTTCAGAAACTCATGCCGATTGGCCAGTTCCTCGATGGTAAACTTTCTTCCCAGTTAAACCTGACAGCTGTATTAGGCGGAGATATGACGCCATTGTTAAATACGCTTACAGGCGAAGGAAGTCTTTTATTATTACAGGGAGTATTGAAAAAATTTCAACCACTTGAAAAACTGGCCAGCTCATTACAGATTGCTGATTTGAATGAAATAACCGTAAAGGATATCAAGAACTATATCGAATTTGCCAATGGCAAAGTGCGGGTAAAACCATTTACCATAAAGGTAAAAGACATTGAAATGGAAATCGGCGGTATGCACGGATTTGATCAATCATTGGATTATATCGTGCAGATGAAAGTGCCCCGCAAATACCTGGGATCAGAAGCGAACGCACTCGTAAATAATCTTGCAACGCAGGCAAGCAGCAAAGGCATTCCAGTAAAAGTGAGTGATATCATCAACCTGAATGTAAAAATGGGTGGCACACTGACAAACCCTTCTATAAAGACAGATTTGAAAGAAGCTACTGGCAATATCGCCGAACAATTGAAAACACAAACCGAAGATTTTGTAAAAGCAAAAGTGGATAGCGCTAAACAAAAAACAAAAGATTCCCTGGTGGCCATCAAAAACCAGGTAACGGAAGCTGCCAAGGAAGAGATAGCGAAGCAGATTTTTGGTAAAAAAGATTCCACAGGCAGCCCGCTTGATAGTTCAAAAAAGAAAACGGAAGAAACAATAAAGAATACGATTAACGACTTATTTAAAAAGAAGAAAAAGCCTGCGGTGGATACGACGAAGAAGGAGTAATTTGCTCAGTGGATTACTAAAC
>JAEUVI010000280.1 GCA_016787105.1 Chitinophagaceae bacterium
TATTAAAACTTCTACCGGCCTTACCACAGAAGAAGCAGAAGTAGAAGAAAGCTATGATGACAAAAAAAATACAAAAAAACCCGTTATGCCCCCGAAAAAAGAAGAAAAACCTGTTGTGGTAAAGAAAGGAAGAAAGAAGCATGAGGAAGAGCCGGTAAAACAGGTAATGGAAGAAGAAGTCTCCATTTCAAATGATGATAGCGAAAACGCCCCGGATGAAGAAATAGCTGAAAGCATATCCAATGAAAACGAATCAGCACAGGAACCGGAAATACAGCCTCAGCAGGCACCGGGAAAATTTTATCCTCCACGTCGCGATCAATCTGCATTCAATATAGAGTTTGATGGAATTATCCTGGCAGAAGGAGTGTTGGAAATGATGCCGGATGGTTATGGCTTTCTACGCTCCTCAGATTATAACTATCTATCCTCTCCCGACGATATTTACGTATCACCATCACAGATAAAATTGTTTGGCTTAAAAACCGGCGATACGGTACACGGTGCAGTTCGCCCGCCGAAAGAAGGTGAAAAATATTTCGCTTTATTAAAAGTGGATCAAATAAATGGCAAGAGCCCGGAAGAAGTACGTGACCGTGTCCCTTTCGATTATCTCACACCGCTATTTCCTTTTGAAAAACTAAACCTGTTTACCGCACCAAATGATTATTCTACCCGTATCATGGACCTGTTTACTCCAATAGGAAAGGGTCAGCGTGGATTAATAGTGGCGCAGCCCAAAACAGGTAAAACAATGTTACTGAAAGCAGTGGCCAACGCCATCGCAGCCAATCACCCCGAATGCTACCTGATGGTGGTACTGGTGGATGAAAGACCTGAAGAGGTAACGGATATGGAACGGAGTGTAAAAGCTGAAGTAATTGCTTCCACATTTGACGAACCTGCTGAAAAACATGTAAAAGTTTCTACTATAGCGTTGCAAAAAGCAAAACGCCTCGTTGAGTGCGGTCATGATGTAGTGATATTGCTTGACTCAATCACCCGTCTTGCACGTGCCCATAATACAGTAGCTCCAGCATCAGGTAAGGTTTTATCCGGTGGTGTGGAAGCGAATGCAATGCAGAAACCTAAACAATTTTTTGGCGCAGCCCGTAAAATTGAGTTCGGCGGTTCTTTAACAATCATCGCAACAGCCCTCGTAGATACAGGTAGTAAAATGGACGAGGTAATTTTTGAAGAATTCAAAGGTACCGGCAATATGGAATTACAATTGGAAAGAAGGCTTTCAAACAAACGTATTTTCCCTGCTATTGACCTTACCGCTTCATCAACGCGTCGTGATGACTTACTTCTGGAGAGAGATGTGTTGCAGCGGATGAACCTGCTTCGCGTTTTCCTTACTGATATGAATACTGAAGAAGCAATGAATGAATTGCTGAAAAGAATGCGGGGAACCAAGAGCAATGAGGAGTTCCTTGCCAGTATGAACGGATAAGATTAAAATTTTCTCAAATAACTAAAAACCGTTCCGCGTTAAGCAGGACGGTTTTTTATTTTGGTAAAAATCCAGGTTGCCGAAAAGGTAAAATACTGCACAATCGGAAGAATCATAATTCGTTATTATAGCTGAATAAGTGCAAGCCTGACCAATATCCGGAAATGGCTGGTACGCAATAAATCACCATGAAATCAGCTAAATTTTTACTCGTATTCCTGCTATTGGTTCCTTTTTTTGGGTTTTCGCAAACTTTGACTGGCTTGTGGGTAGGCTCTCTTACCAACGATAGCAGCACTCTTCGCCGCGATCAGTCTTTTGAAATGGCCCTTACTGAATACAAGGGAAAAATTTATGGCTATTCCCATACTACTTTTATGGTACACGATACCTTATTCTATGTAGTAAAACGGGTAAAAGGCTCCATCGATGGAAATGTAGCTGAAGTAAAAGATGATGAATTGGTATCCTGCAATTTTATGACGAAGCTCGATAAAGGTGTGAAGCAGGTTTATACATTTCGCCTGAGCACAGAAGATTCTATCTGGCGGCTTGATGGAAACTGGAAAACAAACAAAACAAAAAATTATTATTCAATAAGTGGTTCGGTAAAAACCGCAACTGAAAAGGATCTAACCAAATCAAAATTGTTTCCGCACCTGCAGGAGCTGAATCTTACGGATGCTGTTGCTACACTCAATCCTCCAAAGAAAGAACCTGAGCCAGTTAAGCAAACCGAAAAAAAGCCTGATATACAAGAACAGGCTATCGCGAAAAAAGAACCTGCAAAACAAAAGGAGAAACCAATAGCTAAAACTGAAAACGTTTCTACGCCTCCTGCAAACAATATAGCAAAAACAAATAAAGAAACCGAAAAGCAAAAAGAAGAAACAAAGCCAACTACAACTTCTTCTACTCCTCAGCCTGATATTGCGACAACAACTCCGGCAAAACAACCAGAAAAAAGACCTGAAGTAAAAGAAGACGCAATTACAAAAAATGAACCAGCGAAGCAAACTGATATTACTGTATCCAAACCAAAAACAGAAGTCCCGGTTATTACAAAACCTGTTGCTGCCGCCAATGTTGAAAAAAGAAAATCAGAAACAATACAATCATTAGAATTCAAATCAGACAGCATTACACTTTCCCTGTATGATAATGGTGAAATAGATGGCGATACAGTAAGCGTATTGATTAATGGGGAGGTGATACTTGCGCAGCAGGGTTTGAAAGCAACGGCTATCCGTAAAACTATTTATATTACTCCTGCCATGCAGGATTCATTCACACTTGTTCTCTATGCGGAAAACCTCGGTAAGTATGCACCGAATACCGGTTTGATTATTGTTCGTGATGGAGATGATGCTTACCAGGTGCGATTCAGTGCGGATTTGCAAAAGAATGTGGCGGTGGTTTTCAGGAGGAAGAAAAAGTAAACACAATTATAGATGTGGCGCTTATCCCTGTCTCTTATTGCGATAGCATTTTTTTGCTGCAAAAACAAAGCGTCAAATATAGCAGGAGTTGAAGAGTTTAGCATTCACTCTACATTTACGGGTGATACTTACATTATAAAGATTCGAAAACCCATAGGCTATAATACTTCAGATTCATTTCACCTTGTATATGCAACAGATGGAACGATAGGAATCGGGAACTATTTACTGGGAAAAGACAGTTCATGGTCCGCTCAACCACCTGGCAATTGCATTATTATTACCATAGGCCATATTGGTAATTGGGAAATGAAAAGAAGAAGGGATTTTATTCCATCAGACATCACCGGTGATAGTACAGCGGAATTTGGCAAAGCCGATAAGTTTTATGTCTTTTTAAAAAATGAATTAATCCCCCTTATTGATCAAAAAAAGTTCAATCAAAAAAGCAAGGCTCTTATCGGGCATTCTTTCGGAGGTTTGTTTTGCTTGTATGCCGCTTTAAAAAATGAAAAACTATTTGACGGATATTTTGCAATCAGTCCGTCTGTGTGGGCGAACCATTATGAGCTGATGAAGATTGAGAAAGATATTTATAAGAAGACTGAAGATATTACTGCAAATGTCTTTGTA
>JAEUVI010000295.1 GCA_016787105.1 Chitinophagaceae bacterium
AAAAAACAATATCGTTATTAATGACCGATGGGGCAGTGATACAAGGGTAAAACATGGCGGCGTATACACTACTGAATATGACCTTGTTTTCCAGGAAAACGCTAAAACAAAAACCATTACACATCCCTGGGAAGAATGCAGGGGAATAGGCGGATCGTTCGGTTATAACCGTGCAGAAAAATCAGAAGACTATGCTAGCTCCCAACAGTTGGTGCATATGCTGGTTGAAAAAGTAGCAAGAGGCGGAAACCTGTTACTTGATATTGGCCCTACCGCTGACGGAAGAATACCTGTTATTATGCAGCAACGGTTAAAGGATATGGGAAAATGGTTGCTTATAAATGGCGAAGCAATTTATGAAACGGACACATGGAAAGATGCGCCACAGATAACCAACCAAACAACATTATTTTTTACACGAAAAGGAAAAAACCTATATGCAATTGCAACACGCTTTCCTGATAAACCAATTACACTGGTAAATATTAAGGCTCCGGAAAAAGTTAGCCTCCTCGGCTATACCGGAAAACTAAAAACGAGTTTTAAAAACAACAGTTTAACTATTCAGCCGCCAGCTTTTACCGGGCCTGATAATACATCCGCTGATGCATGGGTATTTAAAATTGAAAATGCTTTGAATTAAAAACCTGACAATGAAAAAGAATAAAATTTTTTTGTGTTTGTTCCTTGTATTATTCATTATTCAAAAAAATTACTGCCAGGTAGCAAGTAATAATCTGCCTCTTCTGAAAAGGATAGAATGGAAAGCCAGCCCTAACCCACCAATAAAAAGCGTATTGCGGATTAATAAAATCAATCCTCTCTACTTTACTGATGATAATGGCGCTGCAATTTATCTTACCGGATCTCATACCTGGTCAGATATGCTTGACATGACAGGGCCACATGGTTACCAGGATGCAAGTAAGGACAGTTTCCTGGATTGGATTGCAAGCTATGGCCATAACTTTACCAGGCTATGGGCATTCGAAAATGATGGCTTTGTTTTTACAGATATAGGGCCGGAACCATATGTTCGTACAGGTCCGGGATTAACGAAAGATGGAAAACCAAAATATGATCTCACACAATTCAACCAGAAATATTTTGACAGGCTGCGGTCAAAAGTAAGTGCAGCAAAAGACCGTGGCATTTATGTATCCATTGTATTTTTTGGCCATTCAGGCAATCTGCTCGCCGACACCTATTTTAAAAAAGAAAATAACATCAATGGCATTGACGGTGATCCTGACAATGATGGATATGCAATTGAAACAAGACAACTTAAAATACCTGCAGTAACTGCCATCCAGGATGCTTATGTAAAAAAAGTTATTGAAACAGTGAATGATTTTGATAATGTACTTTACGAAATAGCATGCGAAAGCGACCTCACTACTACTGAATGGCAATATCATTTTATTAACCTGGCAAGAGAATATGAATTAAAATTTCCCAAACAGCATCTTATTGGAATGAGTTCAGATGGAGGGTATGGCCCCGGCGATGATACTAAAAGACTATTTGATAGTCCTGCCGACTGGATTGCTCCCGGATGGGATGGCAACAAAACATCTTCTTACATGAGCAACCCTCCTGCGGCAACCGGTAAAAAAATTATAATGGTAGACACCGATCATTTATGGGGAGTTGGCGGAGATAGTAAATGGGTTTGGAAAACTTTTATGCGGGGCCAGCACCCGAGCTATATGGATCCATATATT
>JAEUVI010000301.1 GCA_016787105.1 Chitinophagaceae bacterium
AACGTAACAGTAGACGGTTTCAATATGCACTATGCAAAAACCGGTAATGATACATTTCCAACATTACTGTTTGTGCATGGTTCGCCCGGTGGATGGAATGCATTTACGCAATACATGATGGACTCTGCATTGCTTGCACACTATCGTATGATATCAGTTGATCGCCCCGGCTTTGGTGACAGTGAATTTGGTAATGCAAAAAACCTGCAGGAGCAATCTGATTTAATCAGTCCACTGATGCAGCTATGGAAGAATGGTAAGCCCGCATACGTTATTGGCCATTCACTTGGCGGGCCGGTAGCTGTTAAACTCGCGGCCGATAACCCGGATTATTTCTCCGGCGTTATTTTACTCGCAGGCTCTGTAGATCCTGCAGAAGAAAAGCCTGAAAAGTGGCGGCCCCTATTATATAAAACACCGCTGAAGTTTTTAGTGCCAGGTGCATTCCGGCCCAGCAATAAAGAACTTTGGTACTTGAAAAAAGATTTGAAACTGTTGAAGGATGATTTTGCAAAAGTAACTTGCCCCGTATGGATCATTCATGGTGATAAGGATAATATGGTACCAGTGGGAAATGCGGCGTATGCAAAGCAAATGCTTACGCATTCTTCGCATGTAGAAACAAAAATATTACCCGGCGCCAGTCATTTTATTCCGTGGGATCATTACAAGGATATTAAAGAAGTGCTGATGAAATTAGAATAATTCTTTACTAGTGCTTATTTTAATTCAGCTTAAAACGATACTATAAATTGGCTCATCTTTACGGCAGGTCTTCAAAGTAATTTATTAGCAGAAGATATAATTAACCAGTAATAATTATGGAGCTATTTAGAGAGTTTTCAAGAATATTTATAATAATAATTTTAGGGCTTGGCGCGTTGATTCAATTGCTTAGAATAATTGGATTAGTTGTAGATTGGCCTATACTAAAGAAGCTGAATTTAAGCACTCCGCCAACAAAGTTTCAAATGTTTTTATATTATGTATTGGCAGCAGGAGCATGTATTTATTCGATTTATAGGCATCTTCAATAATTACAAGAGGCCGTTAGTTCTTTCAACTAACGACCTCTGATTTATATTTTGTTCGAACAATTAATCAATCTGTCAATCCCAGGTATTTTTGCACTTCTGCATAATTATTCCAATTTATACTCTTCGCCGAGCGGGCTGTTGTTCCACCAGGAATGAGGACATATCTGATAGGAATTCCGTCAACATTAAGGTTAGAAGTAATCTCAATAGTATTTAGAAAGAAGGTGACATCTATAAAGCCTCCATCTGCCGAATTATATGGAAGTGGCCAAACCCAAGGATCGGTAGTAGTACCCAAATTCGCGTACACCTTAATTTCTCCTTTATTGAGCATATCCAGATCAAGCTTTGGTGCCGCAATTTGTGTTATAATTGTGTCAGAACCTGCGCTCAATAAATAATAAGTCGAATCTATCCACGGTGAATAAATCACATTCGCAGTACCAGCAGGGCCAGCTGCACCGGTTGCTCCTGTAGGACCAGCAGGGCCAGCGGGGCCGGCAGGACCAGCGGGGCCGGTTGCGCCATCTTTAGCACAGGAGAACAAGAACATCGCCAATGCCACACATAAGCTGTATGGTAAAAGAAGTTTTACTTTTTTCATAAATTTCATTTTTGTCGGTTTGATTAAAATAGATGTATTGCTTTTTTCTAAGTTACCAATTTCTCTTCTCCAACTGCCGGTCAGCCAAATTGATTGAAGAATATTTTTTAAAACTGCCAGCTTACCCAGGCCTTTGCATCGCTGGCACTTACCATATCATAGGTAGTAGCGCTGGTTTGTATAAAATAATATCCCTGCGGTATTAATAATTGAGCCCTTGTTAATGCTGCCGGTCCGCTATTAGGATGTGGCCCGTAATTTCCCAATAAAGTAAATATCGCACGACCATCGCCAGTAAACGTTGGTGTATCCGGTGCTGCTCCATATAATAACTCAAGGCCATTGCCAGCCGCATTGAGGAATACAGGAGCCAGCAAATCATTTCCAGGATCATACTCCGGCCAGTAGATGAGGTAATAATATTTGCCCATTGTCTTTAACCCGAATGCATCTTCCACACCATTTATTGTAAAGCCGTTAACAGATATCCAATACAATCCGCCGTTATCAATAGCATATTGCCACCATCTTGATGGCGCTGTTAAATCTATTTTCAATGGCTGTGTAGCTCCGGCTATTGTAGCAGCATTGCCATTCACTTTCACCTTCAGCAATAAGTTATTGGTATCCCAGCCATCTACTTCCAGGCTGTTTACTGTTGTTGATCCATTTACAAAAGGAGTAGTAAATGCAATACCTGTAGAATTGTAATTGTATTCTGTACTGAATGTTTGCAGGTTGCCGCTGCCATTTACCCATGTAAAAGTGATAATTCTTGCAATCAGGTTTACCCTCACTTCATACGTTACCCCGGCAATTGTAATGCGCCTGAAATAGTTGGGTATTTTATTAACGTTTTCAAATGCCAGCACCTTTGCCCACTGACCATTCTGCCATGCATCCAGGTCAGCCTGTGTAGCTTTTACCAGGGTAAGTTTTGTACCGTTGAACCTGCCCGTTAGTTTGATACTGTCTGTAGCAAGAGAATCAAGTGAAAATTCAAAATCAGATGAAAGACCTTGTCCATAAGTTCCGCCATTTACACCCGCATCAGGATCTGCAAGCATGTGCAGGTAAGAGTAAGTATCGAAAATCAATGAAGGTGTTTGCAATGCTTTTAAGCGGTAGCTGCTTTCCCGCGCTGTGGTCGCTGTTTCCAAGTCTATATCTGCAAACATGAATACCCGGTTCGATTCGTTGAAGCGGAAATGAAAATGATACACACCGCCATTACCGGTACGGATGGTAGCATTCCATCCGGCAGGCGATCCTGATAATGCAGATTGATATTTTGCTAATGCATCGTTCAATCGCACATCCGGCGACTGATCAAACACGGTATCATTATTCTTTTGACAAGAAGAAAAAAGAGTACCCACGAAAAGAATGTATAAAAAAATTTTCTTCATATACCTTTTTTTAGCTGCACATGTACATTAATTACAACGTGTTCCTTATGAAACATTCATCTTGATTTATAAACTATTTTATTATTTACTTTTTTGCTTCGCCAAAAAAGTAACAAAAAAGGCGACCCGAAAACGAAAACAGTCCGTTTTCGGGATTGTTCCCTGATTAAGCTTTTGTACTACTGTAACTTCAACAACAGTTCCCTGATAATTGTGCAAAAGACTATTTAACACTAAGCTTCATTTATACTAATAAATTTCATTCACTATTGCAGTACGCACCCTTGTTTGCAAACTATAAAAATCAATACCCCATGAATCCCTGAAATAAGAAACAACCAATGTTTCTTTCTGTCGTAGTTTGGCTTTTGCCTCCGCCGCAGTAGTGCCACGTACACTTGTACCGGTGATGCCGTTTACAATATTATCAAAGCCGCTTTTGCCTTCTATCAGCATCATGGAAACCATTTCAGCAAAATCTTCGCCTGGTTGTGACAAGGCATAAGCTGTTACAAAACCGTCATTTCTTGCTGTTGCATCACTATTATTTATCCAGTCGCTGGTATAAAACCCCGCAGTCACTTTATCAAACTCTATCTGCCTGCGTATAGTCTGATCGAGTATATGTGTGAACTCGTGATGTATCACATGCGCCATTTCTTTTAACACAGAAGAATCTTTAAGCTGGTATCCCGGCATGCCCTTGTTCAGAAAATCATTCAGTAAGTATAGCACTACTTTTCTTCCTCCTTCGGCTGTGCCCAATGTAATGCTTCCATCCAGGTTCCAGCTGGCACTGCCCGCGAGTACAAAGAATTTGGGTGAATATTTTTTAAAGAACAACTCCCCTGCCTGTGCGATATATGGATCAATCCACATCTTCTTTACCGTTCTCATCACAGGTATAATTTTTTCTTCTTTGGGTGGTACAATTGTTTTATTTACTTCCAGTTCAAATTGATCCCACTTGTATTTTGTAGCAATATTAAATGGCACTGTCAGTGTATCATACAACCATTGATCAATAGGGCCTTTTACCCATGTATCGCCACCAAGGCCGGGTATATCATCCACTTTCAATGGATCTTCTTTCCTGCAGGAAAGAATAATGAGTAACGGAAGTGTGATAAATAATGCTGCTTTTCTTATTCGCATAATCTTTTCTTTATAAAATTTATCTCGGGTTCTGTTCTACTCCTGATTGTTTTGCTGTCGCCGGTATTTGAAATAAGCGGCGTGGATCATCTGGACCCAGCACATAAGTTTCACCACCCTGCGTAGTATGGGTAACTGTCAGTTTATATCGCAAAATATCAAACCAGCGAAGCCCTTCATGCACAAATTCTGTACGCTTGTAAGCCAGTATCGTGTTTATCAAACCTGTTTGTATATCGGAAGTACCCCAATAAGAATTAATTTTTGCCTCGGTTAAAATATTCGCTGCTGAATATCCCTGTAGCCTTGTGCTGAGATAGGTATTCAATAATGCGATTGCATTGGCAGGCTGACCGGAATATGCATATGCTTCTGCAAGGTTGAATAATACTTCTTCCACAGTGAACAAAGGCACCATCACGTAGCCATCACCAATTTCCGCATTCACAGAAACCAGCACGAAGTATTCATCAATCTTTGGCACTACGAAGTGATTATCTACATAATATCCTGTAGGAAATGCCCATTGGCCATTTGCAACAGGAGCCGTGCGAAGCAATGTATCTCTCTTCGCAGGTGTCATTGCATAGCGGGCACCAATATTGGTACGAAACCAATAGGATCTTGTTTCTGCCAATAACAAGTTCGCATTTTCTGTTGCTTTTGCATAACGCGGCGCAATATCATTTAATCCCATAGCTGCGTACTCTGTATTCCATGGTCGTAGGTTAGGTAAAAAATTATTGCCCGGTACCGCCTGCGCTGCATATTGAATTACTTTGGCATAATCTCTTTTGTACAAATAAAAACGTGCGGCAAATGCATTCGCTGCTGCACGGTTGAAATGATATTTAGGAACGGAATAGGATTTGTCATCTATATAACCGATTCCATCCAGCAAATCTTTTTCTATCATATCATATACAGCAGCAACTGTACCACGTGTATATTGCTTGATAAAATTTTTCTCAGGCTCTGTTACATAAGGAATACCTATATCTGATGCTGCAGTAGCCGGATCATAGAATTTTGAATAAATATTTACCAGCATAAAATGCGCATAGGCCCTTGCTACCAATGCTTCACCACGTTGGGCGAGATAATCATTCTGGTTAGTGGCTTTGCTGATAGTCTCCAATGCCTGGTTGCAGGCTGCTATTGCTTTATAGCAAGCAAACCAGTAAAACTCCGGTGTATCTTCATTAATAGATCGTGTATCGCGGAAAAAAAAGGCATCCGCATTGGAAGTATTCAGATCGGCAGAGCCTGCATCACCAAAACCGATATCGCCTACATTATCTGAAGATGTTTCAATAAACGGTACATAATTCGCCTGTGGGTATGCAGTGCCAAGCAACTGCGAAACTTTCACCGGTGTTTCCAGCGTTGCGCGGTTGTCCGGATCCTTCGAAAGATATTTATCACAGGATGTAAATAAAACTGAACCTGCAACGGCCAATAGTGTATTTCGTAAAAACCTCTTTTTCATTTGTTCCCGTTTCATCAGTTATAAAAAAGTTCTTTATTTAAAACCCAACTTTTAATGATAATGTCAGTTGCTTCTGCAAAGGCTGCGCTACACCACCTGCATTAAAAAATTCAGGGTCCTGCCCTTTCAGTTTTTTATCGGAATAAATCAGCCAGAAGTTGGATGCTGCTGCGGTAAGCGAAGCCGTTTTCAATACAGCTAATTTTTTCAATACAGCATTTCCAAGTACGTATGTAAGCGCTACCGTTTTTAACCGTACAAAACCTCCATCAGCTACACGTACGTTCGAGTAATTATAATTGTTGTACGGATAAGCTCCTGTAGAGGCGGTCTGGTATTCAAAGAAGCGGTCAGATATTGCAGGCACATTCGTCACTTTCTCATCACCTGGCATTTCCCAGCGATCGAGAAATTCTTTTGGCATTGCATCGAGATCCACATAAGCACTGCGGAATGCCGGATACAATCTTATTTTATTGCCGGCCTGGTATGTAACAAATATGTTCAGCGATAAATTTTTATAATTAAATGTATTGGAGAAACCGCCATTGATGGTAGGGTCAACAGGACCTTCGTACACGAGGTATTGTATTTTATCGTCCTGCAGATATACTCCCTGGCTGGTCTTTCCAGTTTCATCTATGAACTGTGGTATACCTGAACTATGATCCAAACCCTGGAAGTTTAAAGAAAATAAACTGTTAACAGGATAGCCTTCACGATTGCCCCCTTCTGCTTTTACCAAATCAAATATCAATGGCACATTCTGTGCATTCGTTATTTCTGTTTCGTTATAGCCAAATGTCAGTGTTGACTTCCAGCCATAAGTTCTTTTTTTCAATACCTGTCCACTCACTAAAAATTCAAATCCGCGTGATTTCATATCAGCATAGTTTGCTGCTTTATAAGCTTCACCACCGATACCGGATGTTTTAATA
>JAEUVI010000314.1 GCA_016787105.1 Chitinophagaceae bacterium
AACGGTATCGATATAGGATTTAATGATAAAGCGCTGCGAAGAAATATTGTAGTGCATGGTTCAGACTATGCCACTGATGATTTTTTGCAAGCAAATAATATACTTGGCCGTAGCTATGGATGCCCTGCTGTACCAAAAGAGGAGACAGAAGCAATAATCAACACTATTAAAGAGGGCACCTGCTTTTTTATCTATCACCCTTCAAAAAAATATTTGACCGCATCGAAAATACTCAATGACTGACAGGACGTATTCCTTAGGATGGATGATTAACAACAAGCTCAATCGTACCCTATGGTTGGGCTTTTGTTTTGTCCCTAACCTCTACCCAAAGGCTTTACAATTGAACATTGCTTATTGAATATTGAGTGTTGAATATTTGTATTGTAAGGGATATATTCAATAAACAATTCACAACAGTCAATCCTCAATAATTACGCGATATAATATGCTGCTATCTGTGAAATGACGCCGATAAATAAACCTACATAAATTTCTCCTGCAGTATGATCGGATACAATAAGACGGGCAGTGCAAACGATACCGGTAATAATTAATGCAAGAGAAACATAAACCGTAAAACTGATGTCCTGCGAAAAGCTCATCAGCATCAGGAAGGTAGTCGCTACACCCATCGCCATGGCATGCATACTTACTTTCATGTAAATATTTGCAAGCATTCCAAGTATAGAAACAATGAAAACAGCAAGGCTGAAGTATACCAACTCGTGAGGGGTTCCTGGTAAATTGTGCCGTACATACCATGCCCAGAAATACCAGATCATACAGGCAGTGAAGGGAATGATACGGTCACGTTGTGTATGTAAAAAAATGGAATCAATAAATTTCAAACCTTTTAAAAGCAATACAGTAATCAACGGAAAAAAAGTGTACATCACGAATGCCTGTATTACTACTATTTTTTTATCCCAGGCGCTAAAACCGGAATACAAATACGGCTGTATGTAAACAAGAAACCCAACAATATATACAGGAACGAACAGCGGATGGAAAATATAAGAAATGAGTTTCGCGAATATTTTCACAATAGCTGGCTGCTCAGGGGCAGGTTCTCTCATTTCAGTCAGTTGACTTTGCTCGTCTATTGCCAATCTTGTATTCATTATTAAAGCTCCTTTCTCAACCTGGCTACAGGAATATTGAGTTGTTCCCTGTACTTAGCCACGGTCCGGCGTGCAATATTATACCCTTTTTCCTGTAATAATTCGGTGAGGCGTTCATCACTCAATGGTTTTTTCTTGCTTTCTCCTTCAATAAAATCACTGAGGATTTTTTTCACTTCGCGGGTTGAAACTTCTTCACCGCTTTCGGTACTTAAAGATTCGCTAAAGAAAAACTTTAACCGGTAGGTTCCGAATTCTGTTTGTACAAACTTGCTGTTCGCTACCCGGCTTACTGTCGAAATATCAAGTCCCGTTTTTTCAGCAATGTCTTTCAGGATCATCGGCTTCAGCATGGTTTCATCGCCGGTCAGGAAAAAATCATGCTGGTGGTTCATGATGGATGTCATCGTACTTAGCAGCGTGTGTTGCCTTTGTTTGATAGCATCAATAAACCATTTGGCAGAATCTATTTTCTGTTTTATAAAAAGTACTGCTTCTTTCTGCCGCTTATCTTTTTTAGCACCGCGATCATATTCTTTCAGCATATCGCGATAACCTTCGCTGATGCGCAGTTCAGGGGCATTGCGTGAGTTAAGTGTCAGCTCCAGTTTCCCGGAATTGTTCATGATAAAAAAGTCAGGAACCACATAACTTTCGGCTTTATTCATCCCGCCGATATTGCCGCCTGGTTTGGGATTCAGCCGTACTATTTGTTGCATTACTTCTTTCAGTTGATCATCATCGAGGTCGAGACCGCGCTGAATTTTATCGTAATGCTTTTTGGTAAACTCGTCGAAGTATTTACGTATAGCGGTTATCGCTGTATTTACATTTTTACCTTCTTCTTTTTGCCTTTGCAATTGCAGCAATAAGCATTCCTGCAAATCACGTGCTGCCACACCCGGCGGATCGAAACGCTGTATCATGGAAATAACAGCTTCCACTTCTTCTTCCGTGGCTATTATATTCTGGCGAAATGCAAGGTCGTCAACTATTGCAGTCGTTTCCCGGCGCAGGTAGCCGTCTTCATCTATACTACCCACTATCTGTTCTGCTATGCGGTATTGCTTTTCTTCCAGTTTCAAAAGACCGAGCTGGTTGACCAGCATTTCGTAAAAACTGGCTTCTGTTTTTACAGGAAGTGTACGGCGTTCTTCATCCTCTTCGCCACCATAATTATCATCGCGGAGTTTGTAATCAGCTATATCATCATCGCCATCCTGCACATAATCACTGATATCTATATTTTCATAGTCTTCGGTGCTTCCATCGGCCTCCTCGTATTCTTCTGTTCCATTTTCTGCAAATTCATCATTGGCCTCGTCGTACTCGTCTTTATTGGCGTCTTCCAGTTCCAGTGCGGGGTTTTCTTCCAGTTCTTCCTTAATCCGTTCTTCAAGGTTTTGCGTAGGTACCTGCAGCAGCTTCATTAACTGAATCTGCTGGGGCGACAATTTTTGTAAAAGCTTCTGTTGTAATGATTGACTAAGGGCCATTAAGCTTTCCTTGTTTTAAACAGGCCGCAATTTTTTGAAAAATCCGTGCCTGCAACAAAAATCAGGCCGTAAATTTACAACCAAATCGGAGATATATGCTGCAACGTATTCAATGTTTTCTTGTTGTGTTTATGTTAATGTTGACTTTGGATGGTTTTTCGCAGGAAAACAAGCCGGTTTTGCCTGCAATTTCATTGAGAATGCCTGTTGTTCTAAAAAGCGATTCGCTGAGGATTTCCGGTATTCAGCCGGATTTTTATACAAAAAATTTAACCTTTTTCTGTAAGAAAGAGCTGCAGCTTGAGAAGGCGACGAGTGTTCCATTTAGGCTGCGGTTGGGTTCTTTGGAGCAGGTAAATTATCTGGAGAGGAAGCCGAATGCGGTGAAGCCGTAATGAACAATAACTCTATTTATCACACAATTAATTTTAAGCGGGTTTTATTTGGGTACACCAATAAGTAGGAAGGCCTTCGTGTCGGTGCGAATTTATTGCTCCATTGTCGTTCTCGGCTTTTGATAAAATTGCATTATAAATTCTGTTGGTTACAAAAAATTTTTTCCCAAGAAATTCTGGGCATCGCTGTAGAACTATTATATATTGCCTTGGAAATAAAGATTGGCCGTTCTGGAGCAATTCAAATTTTTGCGCTGCAGTCCAGGCAATTACTCCGCAATGTGGAGTTAATTCAACTTTTACAAGTTTGAGTTGAGTTTTCAAGGTATCCGTGTCAACTGTTCGAATTGCAGAATCAGTTTGTCCTATACAAATAAAGTTTGAGCAGATACAAGTCAGGAATATGATTAATAGGTTCATCTAAAAAAAGTAAAACCAATAAGTGTAATTTATGCAGCAACAGCTTTCTCCTTCAGCACCTTCTTTATAACACCCGCCATCTTCTCAGCTTTTTCTTTCAACTGCTCATCTGTCCACAACAAACCGATAGCCGTAGAAATGCAGCGGCTCATGATTGCATCACTCGCAGAGAAATTTTTATTTGCCTGTTTTATCACTTCTGCTTTCAGTTCGGGATGCAGTGCATTTAGCGTAATGGAATTCTTGAGATGATCCCATTTGCGGATATAATGCCAATTGTTATCAAACCAGTAAAAATTCCCGGCCAGTATTCCCTGTGCTTTTAATTCATTTACCACAGCACGTGTTATTTCTTCTGTTGGTAAAAACCAACTCAGGAAAGTACAACTGTCGCCTGCGGGATCAGGGATACGCCTGAAACTTACTTCAGGTATCTGCGACAGTACATTCTTTAAATACTGGTGGTTCTTTTTTTGAATAGATAAAACCTTATCAACCTTTCTTATCTGCGCAAGACCGACTGCAGCATGCAATTCAGAAATGCGGTAGTTATAACCAATGAATGGATGTAAATCCGCACCGCGATCCACGCCAAGATGATCGTGACCATGATCGGTATAGCCATCACATTTTGTAAATACATCTTCATTGTCCGTCATTATCACACCACCTTCACCACAGGTCATTGTTTTTACAAAATCAAATGAAAAAGTACCGGCTGCGCCGATAGTACCCAGTGCTTTTCCTTTATAAGATGCACCAATGCTTTGACAGGCATCTTCGAGCAA
Source organism: Chitinophagaceae bacterium (assembly GCA_016787105.1). GTDB lineage: Bacteria > Bacteroidota > Bacteroidia > Chitinophagales > Chitinophagaceae > JAFDYH01. Next base: position 4,224 of record JAEUVI010000314.1, read on the forward strand.
AATAAGATTATGTTCTTTGCAAATCGCCTGCAATGCATCCAGGTCGGCCATACTGCCGCACATATGTACTGGCATAATGCATTTTGTTTTTGGCGTAATGGCTTTTTTTACTGCCTGTGGATCGAGTGTCAATGTATCATCAACATCTACCAAAACAGGAGTGGCACCAACACCTAAAACAGATTCAAAACTTGCGACGAATGTGAAGCATGGCATTATGATTTCATCGCCTGCGCCAATGCCGAGTGCTGCCATCACAGTAGTCAATGCAGAAGTACCACTTGATGTAAGCTGGGCATATTTACTTCCAAACTTTTTACATATTTCCTGCTCCAGTTCTTTCGATTTCCAGATTCCTTTGCGGGGTCCGTCAAATCCATAACGCATGAGGATGCCGGTTTCCAGCACATCATTTACTTCTTTGCGTTCTTCGGCGCCCCATAGTTCAAAGCCAGGCATTGTATTATCGTTTTAGTGTTATAAATTTTTAAAGTATAACGTCCGGCAAAGGTAGATAAAATGAGATCAATGCTTATTTGCAGTTTGTTTTTTTGCATTTGATGTCATCACATTCGGCCGGGAAGGCAACCAATCCATAGGTGGGATCAGCGCTGGTGTTTTGTAATAATTATTTTGCAAACTATCATTGAGGCCAAGCGGGTTTTTGTTGAATGATGTACTGCTGAAATAAATGGCGCCGTGTACATTGGGATTTGCACGGGCTATTTCAATTTGTTCTGGTATTTCTTCAGGATCCCTCCATTTCGGATTTTTTGAAGTGGCGCTTGCTTTGTAAGCGGCAATACCAATATAGAGGTGTTTTCCATAACTATGTTTTCCCCACCAATCAACCATTTTTTCATAATCAACTTTAGCGTGGCCGATTTCGAGATATAGTTGCGGTGTTACATAATCGACCCAGCCTTTTTTCAACCATAATAATACATCAGCATACAGATCGTCATAATTTGTTTGGCCAGCCTGGGTATCGCTTCCTTCCGGGTCCTGGTCCTTATTTCTCCATACGCAGAATGGCGATACACCAAATTTCACATATGGTTTTTCTTTTTTAATAGCACGATTGAGTTTTACAATAATGGAGTCTACATTGCTGCGGCGCCAGTCTGCCTTGTTAAGGCTGGTGCCTGATTTTGCGTAAGCAGCAGCATCAGGAAATTCTTTTCCAGTAATACGGTATGGATAAAAATAGTCATCCATGTGAATGGCATCTATATCATATCGTTTTACAATATCCTTTACCACTTTTACCACAAAGTCCTGTGCTTCTGAATTTGACGGATCAAAATATTTGGTAGTGCCGTAAGTGAGAAACCATTTTGGTTTTTGTCGTGTAATATGATTGGGTGCAATAGATGCTTTACCGATTTTAAAATTTGCACGGTAGGGGTTTAGCCATGCATGAAACTCCATGCCACGTTTATGTACTTCTTCAATCATAAAGCGTAATGGATCGTACCAGGGCGATGGCGCTTTTCCCTGTTTGCCGGTAAGCCATTCGCTCCATGGTTCCAGTTCTGAAGAATAAAAAGCATCCGCTGCAGGCCGTATCTGCATGATGATAGCGTTCATGCCATTTTTCTTATGCATATCTAACTGGCGAATGAATTCAGCTTTTTGCGCAGCAACATTTGTCATGCCTTTTGGCGGCCAGTCAATATTATCTACCGTGGCAATCCACACACCGCGAAATTCATACTCCTGTGCATTGAGGTTGGAAATAAAAAAAGAAAGGACTGACACAAAAAGCAACAGGCAAATACGCTTCATAATTCAGGACAATGGGTAGTTAAAAGTGCAAAAATACACTATAACCTTTCTTTATTCACCCACATTCCTGATTTTATCTAATAATTTGCTTAAAGTTTCCGCTTCACTTTCTGTCATATTACTGAGGATACCATCGATTTCATTTTGTCGCAGATCGATTTTTTGGAGAAGTTTTCTTCCTTTATCGCTGATAGTTATATCAACAAGGCGGCGATCTTTTGAACTGATTGTTTTTTTTACAAGACTTTTTGTAATAAGCCGATCAACTATACGACTGGTATCACTCATTTTATCGAGCAATCTTTCCCGCAGTTGCAATGTAGAAAGCGGGTTCGGATAGCTGCCGCGAAGAATGCGCAGGATATTAAACTGCTGCGGGGTAATATCAAAGGGCTCAAGAAGGTTTTTTATCTGCTCCATCACCCAACCGTAGGTAAAAAGAATGTTTACAAGCGCCCGGTGATATTCATTTTGAAAATGCACCTGGTGTATATCCTTATCAATTCCCATGCAGCAATTGTTTCATCTAAAATAAAGTGTTCTGCTGAAAACCTGTAATTTTTTAAAAAAATTTCTGTTAAGGTATCCGCTTGTATTTTTTTTAAATGATTTGCATAAACAGCACTATGTATATTGAATCCAAATCTATCAGAAATTTTTGTGAAGGATTTATATCGTTTTAATAAACCCTTTTTCAATGTCAATGAAACCCTGGTAAATCTTATCGTTTCTGTTCCATTTTTACTTCTGCGGCCAGCTTAAAGATGGTGAAAAGATGGTGCGCCTCATGCAATAAAAAGAAATTCAGCCATTGTAACAATGTCATTGATCCAAACAATGGGTGTACACCTGTTTTCAATAAATCTTCTTTTCTTAGGTTATTAATAGAAGAGGCCATTTCTTTTCGTATGGTCAGTAAATCCTGCATGATTTCCCTTGTTGATTTATTGCAGTTATCAGGAAAGAAAGGATCTGCTTCCGCAACATAGCGATCAAAAGAAGGATTATTTCCTGTAAGAATTTCTTTTACCCGGTAAATAAAAACATGCTGATAGGTTTGCAGGTGCACGGTATTTTCAAAAATGCTCCATTTACCTGGAATAATATTTCGTCGAACCTGTTCATCTGTCAACCCTTCAATGATCTCTAATAAGGATTTGTGCTGGTATTGTAACCGGGTGGAAATGGAAGATGAGATAGGCATAAGTTCTAACGGTTTTTACTTATCGTAATGCCATTAAGATAACTCAGAATTGGTAAACTAAATTATCCATACAAACAGAAATGGCTAAAAAGAAAATATTTTATCAATTGTCAATAGCTTCGGGTAAGTGCAAAAAAATTCTTGGCAGAATTAATTATTCACTCCACACTTTTGTTCCCTCCGAACAGTTAGCACAGATATCTATATTTTTTCTTCCCTGCAAAATCTTTGTCCTGAATTTTGTGTATTCTCCATTCTGCCATATTTCCTTGAACGATTTCTTTTTCAAATCGCCAAGTTTATGTTGTGCATCTTTATCAAAGCAGCAAGGAGCAACCAATCCATCCCATGTTATCACCGGATCATGCCATAGCCGCCAGCAATGGTTGGTGAGTTTTCCTTTGAATTCATAGCCATTTCCTGTTTTGCGGTAACGGCTGTATTTATCAATCGTTGGAATTAATTGATTCGGATCTTTTTCATAATCGTATACCTGAGCGGTTTTAAACCACACATCGTCCACGCCTATTTCTTTTGCTAGTTTTTTTACATCTTCTATCTGGTGTTCATTTGGTTTTACCACCAGGAACTGGAATACGACAAATGGCGTCCGGCTTTTTAATT
>JAEUVI010000331.1 GCA_016787105.1 Chitinophagaceae bacterium
ATAATGAAGCGCATACTTTGCAGGATTAGAGCACAAGTTTATGTAATAAGTAAGAAAGTTCTACTTGCAATTGACTATGCTGATACTAAGTTATTGAGTTTTTGTATATCTAAGTGTATGTAAAAACTAAACCCGGCTAAAAATAACCGGGTTGGCCAAAACTATATTTACTGTTGTAAACAATACAAAGAAAGCAGGACCTGGACTAAATAAAAATGATTTTAATCAGTTATCGATTGATTTCCGACAGTGTTATTTGCACAAAAAAGCAGGAACATGTTCCTGCTTTTTATATAAAAAATATTGACTATCTCGTTGCTTTGAGCGCAATGCCGAGATGTATATCGTTGCGGATTAGATCGTCTGGTTTGCCAGGGTAAACGATATTCCACTGTGTACGGTCTATATTAAATTTTGCTATAGCATCAACACCTGTAGGGGAAACGGAAATTTTAGCTGGGAAAGAAATATTTTTTGTAATTCCTTTTATTGTAAGATTTCCGCTGATTGTGTGAGTAGGATTTGCTACTTTATATTCGCTGATTGACTCCTGGCGTGGGTCGGTTGTGTCTTTTACAGTTCCAGAAAATGTTTGTACGCCTGTAATTACAAATGTTGCTTCAGGGTTTTTTTCAACATCAAAAAAATCAGCAGACTTCAGGTGACCATTTAATTTTGTGTTCATACCAGCATCTGAACCTGCAGGCCCTGATACCAAAATACTATTCATATCCAATACAAAATTTCCACCTGTAAGGCTGCTGTCATTTGCTTTTACTTCCCCGTTTTTTATATTGATTGTCCCCGTATGATATGCGCTTACTTTTGTAGCAACCCAATTAATTTTGCTCGCAGCAGTATCTACTTTTAATACAGTGCCTTCCGCAGCTGTTACCTCTTTTGCATCTGTAGTTACGGCTTTGTCAGATTCTGGTGCATTGTTACAAGCAGCAAATAATACAACAGTACCAAGGACGATAAAACTTTTCTTAATCATAATTCATTTTTTGGTTTAATAATTAACAGGTGAATTTTTGTTTCGCAAAACTATATGCCTGCCCCGCAACAGGCAATGACACAGGATAAGAAAAATCATTGATGTAGGTTAATTCAAAAAACAGCACCAATATTTGCAGGACGACACAGCAGGTGTTTTTTTAACACATATTTTAATATTGTTGCCACTTATCAAATTATTGACTAACTAAGCAAAGTAGGCCCTGTTTAATAATCAATACCACTTAACTTAGGAATTTCTAAATTTTAAAGTATATGCCAACAACAACATGCGAAATTTCCGGTACAGGATACCAGTTAGATTACAATAAGATGTCTTCGAAAAGAGGAATATATTATTGGGGAAAAATTCACAGCAATCCAGTTATTGGATTTGCTTTCACAGCACTTAATGCGGGTGGTCATGAGTTTGATGATAGTCGCGAACCGCTACAAAGACAGGAAGCAATTGTAAGCGCTATCAGGAACCATGAGGCTTTATTGGCCGGATAGATAGATATTGCCAATCAGTGTGAAGTGTTTTTTAAGACCGGGATTTTTTTGGTCGATTAGATAGATATCGGATTATCCGGTGTACAGGTGCTAAAAGAAAATAGGCAGGAAAAATATTTTTCCTGCCCGATAAAGTTAATTTTTAAAAATTACCTGGCGTGCAACTGCACTTTATCCCTGTAATAAGATGCGGTTATGTGTACTGAAGAGTTGTCTTGTCGTCTTGAAATAATTTCCATCAAATCACCCATAAGCGGAGCCAGCCAGTTGCTGTTGCGGGGAATAAACATATCATCCGGAACATCATTGATGAAATAGTGTTGCTGACCTTTGTTTGCCTGGCCGTAGCAGGAGAGTAGTTCCTGTGTTACCGCCCTGAGAGATACGGTTTTAGAACTGTTAGATGAATGATTCATAGCATTGGATTTTGGTTTAAAGAGTAATTCTTTTTGGGTAACGTAAAAAACAGTCATTTCTTTTGTTTAGGGCAGTTTAAATTTCGCAATCTTATTATACTGGGTAAAACTGCTTGTGGATAAACAGGTTTATAGCCTGTCCTTAATAATTTAGTACTATTGCGAACTTTTATAACCTTAATAGTTAACAATACACTATGCGTATTGCAATAAATGGAATGGGCCGTATCGGAAGGCTGCTTTTCAGGCGGTTAGTACAACAAACGGATTGGGAAATAGTAGCGGTAAATGATGTGATGGAAACTGACAACCTGCTGTACCTGCTGCGCTATGATTCCCTATATGGGCCATTCAGCGATGAAATAAAGTTGGAGAATGGGAATTTTCGTACCGGTGAGCGGTTAATAAAAACTTTTCGTGAGCAAAATCCTTCATCTCTTCCCTGGCGGGAAATGAACGTGGATATAGTTATTGAATGTTCAGGAAAATTTTCTAAAAGTGAAGGCGCTGCAAAACACCTGGCTGCAGGAGCAAAAAAAGTGCTGCTTTCTACTACCGGCTCTCCCGATATTCCCTTGATGATTTTTGGGTTCA
>JAEUVI010000337.1 GCA_016787105.1 Chitinophagaceae bacterium
CAATCGAAGTAATAAGCTCGGGAGAAGGAAGCATCAACATTACAACATGGGTAATGAAGCGTGGTGAAGATAAAATTGTAGCGAAAAGGTTGAAAGAAGATATTGCTTCGTTACTTGCTTAAATAATGTGATATCCATCAGGCTGCTTATTCGGGCCTGATGGATATCTCATAAAAAAAGACGAGCGTTAAATACAAGTATAAAGTTGAATAGAATTGTTGTTGTACAAGTGTGCGACGCAACAGGCGCTGATAAGCAATACAAATGCTGGTACCATAATATAAACTTCCATACAACCTGAACCTTACAAATCTTTACACTTCATTAGTCGTTGATAACGCCTGATGAAAAAACAGAACTGACTGTGGGTTACAAAAAACTCTTTACTGTTGCCATAACAGTTTTTGCGGTTGCATTTATTGTCACAATGCTTGCCAGGTGTAAATCTCCTTCAACAGAAAAAGATGATGGAAGCTGGAAAGCACCACCCGAAGCCGATCAGGTCTTTAATCCATTGCTGAATATGCGAGAAGCTGAGACAAAAGGGAAAGAACTGTACACTTTGTATTGTCAGTCTTGCCATGGTGAAAAGGGTTACGGCGATGGAGCTGCAGGCTCAGGGCAAGGACAGAAGCCTGCTAATTTTCATGATGAACGTGTTATAAAACAAAGACAAGGATCATTGTTCTGGAAAATAAGTAATGGCCGTGGTAATATGCCGCCATTTGAAAAATCATTGACAGAGCAACAACGCTGGCAGTTAGTTTCATATATCCGCTCATTCGCCCGTAACGAGGACACTACAAAAAGGATTGCCCCTAAAGCATTACGTGAAGACATAACAGTAAGCCACGTAATGAAAATTGCACCATTAGGCGTTCGTATACTGAAACATCCTGTTACCGGCGATTTATATTACACCACATTTGAGGGTGATGTATACCGGGTTACAAACCTTGACAGCAAAGAGCCGGGTGATAAGAAAATAATCACGTTGAAAGATCATGGCATCACAAGGTTGCAGGGCGCTATCTTCTTAAAAAACTCCTTGTTTCTATGTGGCAATGTAGATTCTGAAAATAAAAAAGGTACCAGCGGAAAAATGGTTCGTTGTGAGATTGGAAAAAATGACTCAATAACAACAACTATTGTTTTTACGACTGTTCAATATGGTTCCAACAAAACTATTTATGATCATGGATGGAATGCATTGGCCTTAAGCCCGGATGGAAAATATATTTATGTAAACAGCGGCGCCAGAACAGATCATGGAGAAGTGCAGGATAACGGTGGGTTATATCCGAATGCAAGAGATAATGCACTGACCTCAAAAATTTTCAGGTTTCCCACAGATGCAAAAGATTTGATGCTCAAAGATGATGAACCCGCACTGAAAGCGGCAGGCTATATATATGCAGAAGGTATACGTAATGCTTATGATATGGATATTGACGGAGCAGGTAATCTTTTCGCCGTTGTTAATTCAAGTGATTACGACAATCCTGAAGATATGTTCTGGATAAGGGAAGGTCATCATTATGGCTTTCCATGGATAATGGGTGGTATTGAAAATCCGCAACAATATCCCGATTGGAAACCCGATCCGGAAACAGATAAGTTCATTCCTCAATTTTCTCATTCATGGCAGGTAAAATATTTTCATACAGATTCTACTTTTCCAAAAATACCGGCAGGAGTAAAATTTTCTCCCGGTGTACAAAACCTCGGGCCTGATGCAAATGAATACCGCGGCCACTCAGGCGAAGTACTGGATGGAGATATAACCGGTGTGACCGTGAGTACATTCACGCCTCATTGTTCTCCGCTTGGTTTGTTTTTCGACACTAAAAATATGCTGGCTGATGAATTCAAAGGTGATGGTTTTGTAATACGCTACACATCCGGCATGCGCGGATCGATGATGCGGGCTTTTACAAATGAAGGCTCCGATCTATTGCATCTTGACCTCGCATACAATAAAGCTGCAGACAATTATTTTGTAAAAACAACACGTATCGTAGATGGGTTTGTAGAACCTACGGATGCTGTCATGGTAGATAATAATGTATACATTATAGAATATGGCGGACGTGGTGGTGAGATGTGGAAAATCACTTTACCTTCAAAAAATAAAAAAGGAAAATAAATACTAACACTTTAAATAACAGTAAATGAAAAAAATAATTCTGTTAGTCATTGCTGCGATAGGTATATCGCAATTACTGGTTGCACAAACGTACAGCATAGTAATAAAGGACGGGCATGTTATTGATCCTAAAAACAATATTGACGCGGTAATGGATATTGCCATTGCCGATGGTAAAATAGCGCTTGTGGCGAAAAATATAGATGCAAAACAAGCCGCCCAGGTAGTAAATGCAAAAGGACTGTATGTTACACCAGGTCTGATAGATATTCATGGACATGTGTTCTTCGGTACGCAGGTCGATCATTATCTAAGTGATGGCCTTGCTGCAGTGGTACCTGATGGATTTACGTTCCGTGTAGGGGTAACAACTATCGTAGATGCCGGCGGTGCCGGATGGAAATCTTTTCCCACTTTTAAAAAGAATATTATTGACAACTCGCAAACAAGGGTATTGTCATTACTGAATATTGTTGGTGAAGGTATGCGTGGCGGCGCTTACGAACAGGACATTGATGACATGGACGGAAAATTAACTGCCTATGTTGCCAAACAATATCCCAAAGACATTGTAGGTTTTAAAGCAGCGCATTTTTCCGGGCCACAATGGGCTGCGGTTGATAGCGCAGTTTCAGCAGGCAATCTTACCGGTCTTCCTGTAATGATTGATTTTGGAGGTAACAATCCTCCCCTTTCTATTGAAGAGTTGTTCATGAAGCATCTTCGCCCGGGAGATATTTATACGCATACATATACCCTGCTTGAAGGCAATGTAAGGGAAACAGTAGTAGATGAAGCTACAGGCAAAGTAAAACCCTTCATCTGGGATGCTATTAAGAGAGGAATTGTATTTGATGTTGGATATGGAGGAGCAAGCTTCAATTTTTCCCAGGCAATACCAGCACTTAAACAAGGTTTTTTTCCAAAAACAATCAGTACTGATTTACACACCGGCAGTATGAATACATCTATGAAAAATCAACTGGATGTAATGTCAAAATTTTTACTGATGGGCATGCCGCTCAATGAAGTCATTAAAGCGAGTACATGGGCGCCTGCACAGGTTATCAAAAGAGAAGAATTGGGAAATCTTTCTGTTGGCTCAGTTGCGGATATAGCAATATTGAACCTGCGCCAGGGCAATTTTGGTTTTTATGAT
>JAEUVI010000348.1 GCA_016787105.1 Chitinophagaceae bacterium
GCTCAAAAATAAAGAACTATTTCCTGTTATACAGATTTATAAAAATGGACGGGAGTAAGATCGGAAAAGAAATAAGTTATTTCATTGAAGCCATTTCTTGTGTTTCAGGTTGGGGCATTACAATAAGTGCAAGCACGAACATACGCATACTATTATTCAGTGCATCCTCGGAATTGATAATGTCTTTATTCATGAAATCGGAACCGCGACAGTTAAGACAGCTTAACACAACACCTGTTTTTGCAAAATCAATTTCTCCTTTTTTAGAAGGTTCAACTATACCCGGAAACTGGGAGTCCCAACCATAAAAATTAATATCTGACTTATTCAGCTTCAGCAATTCGGCAAGGCTCATATTGGCACGAAGTCCGTTACGCATCGTCCATAAGTTTTCAGATACAGGAGAATCGTTCTTTGCCGCACTATTGCCCCGTAAACTATTCCCAATAAGCAAGTGAGAAAGCTCACACCTGTTCACCTCATCCTGCCATACAAAAATTACCTGGCGGTTTGTATTAGGATACAATACCGAACACCTGACCACATTTGAATCTGAGAAATAATAAACATCTTTCTGCACATTGGCTTTGCCAAAAATATATGCTAAGTTTTCATGCGAATGAAAAGCAAGAAAATCCTCCGCGAAGTGAATAGCCGATGGGCGGGGTAAAACTTCCTTAACCACAAAAAATTTATACAACGTAACCGTATCTTCTCTTGTACTTGACAAGCGAACCAGGATATCGTCTTTCTGGTACACAAATGGCGCTTTTACGTTTTCATTTTCGCAAAAAAAGCCACCTTCTTTCAGGCTTTTTATGATTGCTACGCAGTCCTTTTGTGAAGAAGTATAAAAGATAAATCCCGATTTATACCTGGTATACCAGGATTGAACTAAACGTGAGTCGGTATAATCTATAAACTTGCTTTTTGCGTTCTTTACATAATAATTCTGCATGATGGTATCCGACATAGCCATTGTTTCTCCCTGTCCGAAACCAATTTTAGCAAGATAGCTTCCGAGCTTTTTCTGAGGAATAGCGGGTATGGATACAAAATCATGGGCTGTTAGCAACTGCGAATAGCCGGTAACCGAAAAGAACAGTAAAAGACCGATAAGTAAAACATTCCTCATCTGCTGAAAGTAATTTTAGTTCTGGCTTTCTGAGGAGGGAAAGGATTAGAAGATGCCTTTTGCACAAGGCTAAGTGTCGCCAAAATAAACAAAAAAACTGATACTTAATAGGGCCGGAAAACGGTATGCTGTAATATCAGCACACTTCCCCTTCTATATCATAATCGTAGGCTTTGGTGATTTTGACCTGCACAAAATCCCCGGGATTGAGTTTTTCAGTAGAATGTACGACTACTTCATTATCAACTTCTACACTATCAAACTCGGTGCGGCCGAGGTAACGACCAGCTTCCTTTTTATCAATAATTACTTTAAATGTCTTGCCTACTTTTTCTTGATTTTTTTCAAGCGAAATTTCCTGTTGTACTTCCATTACTTCCTGTGCCCGTCGATCTTTTTCTTCCTGTGGTATATCATCCACCAGGTCGTGAGCTGAAGTGCCTTCTTCGTGAGAGTAGGTAAAAATGCCAACACGATCAAAACGCTCCTTTTGTAAGAACAATTTCATTTCGTCTATATCATCCAGCGTTTCTCCAGGAAAACCTGCAATCAATGTTGTACGTATACAAATACCCGGAACCCTCTGGCGGATAGCACCTATCAGATCCTCCATTTCTTCCCTCGTTATCTGGCGCTTCATCGCTTTCAGCATATTATTCGCTGCATGTTGCAATGGCATGTCAAGGTAGTTACAGATATTTTCCCGTTCACGCATCACATCCAGTATCTCCAACGGAAATTTGGAAGGATAAGCATAATGAAGCCGTATCCATTCTAATCCTTTTACATCACTTAAATGCTTCAGCAAATCTGCAAGCATTCTTTTTTTATACAAATCAAGGCCATAATAAGTCAGTTCCTGCGCAATGAGCATGATCTCTTTTACACCCCGCTTTACCAATCCTTCAGCTTCTTTTACAACTTCTTCAATGCTTTTACTTACATGGCCGCCGCGCATTAATGGTATGGCACAAAAAGAACAGGTACGATTGCAGCCTTCCGAAATTTTTAAATAGGCATAGTGCTGCGGTGTGGCAAGTAAACGTTCACCTAACAGTTCACTTTTATAATCGGCTTCAAATTTTTTTAGAATCAATGGTAATTCCATGGTTCCAAACCACGCATCTACTTCAGGAATTTCTTTTTCCAAATCATCCCGGTAGCGATGGCTAAGGCAACCAGTAACGTATACTTTATCTAATTTTCCCTTCTGCTTTAATTGTACCTGGTCGAGAATGGTATTGATAGACTCCTCTTTCGCCTTTTCAATAAAGCCACAGGTATTTACAATTACAATATTGTGATCCTTCTTCCCGCTTTCGTGTACCACATCTATTTCGTTAGCCAGGAGTTGGCCACTCAGCACCTCACTATCCACCATATTTTTACTACAGCCGAGGGTGATAATGTTGACTTTGTCTTTCTTAAGCGTTTTTGATTTCATGAAGGCGCAAAAGTAAATTATTAAGGCGGGATAAGTTTCTTCCCTTTATTTTAGCGCCTTATTTAACTTTTTACCAGCTATGTTCCGATTAAAAGATATTCATAAAAAATTCGGTTCCAACCTGGTATATTCCATTGATAGCCTGGAGCTGCCCGCGGGTGTTCACTGGATAAAAGGGGCCAATGGCTCAGGCAAATCTACTTTCCTGAAAATGCTTGCAGGCATGTTGCCCTTCGCGGGTGAAATATGGCTGAACGAAACGGCAATTTCAAAAGAACCTGTAAAGTACCGGCAACTGGTTAATTATGCACCGGCTGAGCCCAGTTTTCCTTCATTTCTGCGGGGCGATGAGTTAATTGAGTTTGTAAAAAAGCTGAAAAAAGGGAATGACGAACAAGAAAAAGAGATAAGAAACCTATTGGGAATTGACCGCTATACGGCTAATCCAACGGGCAGCTATTCCAGCGGCATGCTTAAAAAATTATCACTACTTCTTGCATTTACCGGGGAACCGGATTGGATATTACTTGACGAACCTTTCACCACGCTGGACCAGGCATCACAACTGGCACTGCACAAACTGAT
>JAEUVI010000369.1 GCA_016787105.1 Chitinophagaceae bacterium
GAACATAGTACAGTAAAGAACGCGGATTACCAGACAAGCACTAAGATGCCGGCCCAGGCTACTGATAAAACAATAGCTGCACTGGAAGAAGATAAAACCGACAATGGAAATGGCGTTAACATTACAAAACTAACAGATGCAACGGGCAAGAAACTGGAATACATTGTTAACAAAACAATGATGCGTGTAGATTTACCAACCCCATTGAAACCCGGTCAGAAATTTATTATAAATATTGACTGGAATTACAAAATACCTGACCGCAATAAATATGGCGGCGCAAGAGGTGGTTATGAGTTTTTCCCAGAAGATGGGAATAGCATTTTTACAATGGCGCAATGGTATCCACGACTTTGCGTATATAGCGATTTCCAGGGATGGCAGAACCACCAGTTTACCGGCCGTGGTGAGTTTGCATTGACCTTTGGAAATTTTAAAGTGCAGATGACAGTTCCTGCTGACCATATTATTGGTGCAACAGGCGAATGCCAGAACTACGCACAATTGTTATCGCCAGCACAACTGGCGCGCTGGCAAAAAGCACAAACAAGCAAAGAACCTGTGGAAGTGGTAACGCTTGATGAAGCAAAGACAAAAGAAAAAACAAAGAGTGCACAGAAAAAAACATGGATATTCAAAGCAGATAATGTACGCGACTTTGCATGGGGTTCTTCCCGGAAATTTGTATGGGATGCAATGCCTGCACTGGTAGAAGGAAAGAAAACAATGTGCATGAGCTACTACGGAAAAGAAGCGTATAATTTATATCGCAAGTATTCTACTAAGGTAGTTGCACATACTATCAAATCATATTCTAAATTCTCAATTCCCTACCCTTACCCGGTAGCACAAAGTGTGGAAGCAGCTAACGGCATGGAATATCCCATGATTTGCTTCAACTATGGCCGCACAGAAAAAGATGGAACTTATTCCGAAGCAGTAAAGAACGGAATGATAGGCGTGGTAATACATGAAGTGGGCCACAACTTTTTCCCGATGATCGTCAACAGTGATGAAAGACAATGGAGCTGGATGGATGAAGGGCTGAATACATTCGTTGAATACCTGACTGAAGAACTGTGGGACAATAAATTCCCTACCAAAAGGGGACCTGCCTTCCAGATTGTTGATTATATGAAGTTGCCCAAAGATCAACTGGAACCAATCATGACCAATTCGGAAAATATTATTGGCTTCGGCAATAACGCGTATGCAAAACCTGCAACCGGCCTGAATATTCTACGCGAAACAATTATGGGAAGACAATTATTTGATTATTCATTCAGGGAATATGCAAGACGCTGGGCATTCAAACATCCTACACCTGCTGATTTATTCCGTACACTTGAAGATGCAAGTGGAGAAGATTTGGATTGGTTCTGGCGCGGTTGGTTTTATGGCACCGAAGCCTGCGACATATCATTAGATACTGTGAAATACGCAAAAGCGGATGTGAATGCAGTAGCTCCCGGCGATCGTACGCTGACTATCAACTTATCAAAACCATTGTTAAATAATTTTGAAGACGTTTCAAAAATCCGCAACAGGGAAGATATGAATATCAAATTCCAGACGGACGTAGATACCAGCACCCGTGATTTTTACTGGCGCTATGACCGTAACATGGAAAAGTATGATACTACCAAATACACGATTACCCTTCCTGCAACTGCTGAAAACTTAGATGCAGCACAAAAGGAATCGATCAGTTCTAAAAACTTCTATGAACTTACTTTAAGTAATAAAGGCGGACTGGTAATGCCTGTTATTATTGAATGGACTTACAAAGACGGAACTAAAGAAGTAGATCGGATACCGGCACAGGTATGGAGATACAATGAAAATAAGATCACTAAATTCTTTATGAAAGATAAAGAGGTAGCATCCATCAAACTGGACCCGATGCGTGAAACCGCGGACATTAATGAAAGCAACAACTCATGGGGCTCTATACCTGAACCAAGCAAGTTCTCTGTTTTCAAACAAAAACAAAATGCAGCCCGCGGACAAAGTGTAGGCACCAATCCGATGCAGAAAGCGGAGGAGAAGAAAGGTTTCTAAAATTTGCTGAATATAATTTTAAAAGCCGCCTTTTGTTGAGGCGGCTTTTTTATTTGAAATTTTTTTAAGAAATATACAACACTCAATATTCAATAACTAATGTTCAACTTTAATTGAAGAAACTGGCTTTCATTGAACATTGATTATTGATTGTTGTATATTGATCGTTGTATTCTTTTTTCAAAACCATCTATCATTTGGAACCTCCTCCGAGATACGCCACCACATCCGCCAACTGCTTTTCCGTTACTCCCGTTACCGATGGTTCCGGCATCAGGCTTTTTGCCTGCTTTTCTTTCTTACTGATTTTATCTGTTGGCACTGTATGCGATTGTCCTGCTGCATCTTTTATTACCAGTGATTGTTTATTCTCGCTGAGAATAAAACCAAAATAAGAAGCACCATCTTTTGTATTGATTAACCATGGCTCATAGGCCGCCATTACCGCGCCACTGGGGTTTAATATCGCATCGAGCAATGCAGTCTTATCAAATTTCTTTCCGATAGTCGTCAGTTCCGGCCCGATATTATTTCCCACCTGCCCTACTTTATGACAGGAAGAACAGAATTTTGTAAACACTGCTTTTCCTTCTTCCGCATTTCCATTCATCGCTGCAATATCCTGTATGGAATAAATTTTATCTCCACCCGGTTGTTTAAAATATTTTCCAGCCTGCACCCGCACGGTCATATCCGGGTTTTTAAAAATCATTTCTGTCATTGCAGCTTTTAATACTTCAGGAAATTTATTTTCTGCCGCAAGGCCAATCAATAATTGTCCGCCGACAGAATCTCTTGCCATATCACCCAGACGCCACTTTCTTGCATCCAATGATAAACGTTCATCAACGACTGCCTGCAATTTTGATTTCATTACAGCTAGTTTTCTTTCATAGGCTGAGTTAAAATTAATCCTGCTCCAGTCCAGTAGATTGTACCAGTCATTACCCTTTCTGTGCGAAAGCCAGTACGAAGCCTGTTCCGAAACATCAGTCATTTTATTTTTGCGCAGCGAAAGCATTGCATTCGCTGCTTTTTTATCTGTCATGAATGCAATAGCAGTAATCGCTTTTCTCCGCTCTTTTGCATCGAGCAGTGAGTCTTCAGCGCGTTTCATTAAATCT
>JAEUVI010000374.1 GCA_016787105.1 Chitinophagaceae bacterium
AAGTTTTCAGGAAAATTAAATTGCCGTTTATCATAGCAGGCAAAGGCCCTTCAAAAAGTCTGGATAAGATTGCACACTTATGCAAACACACTTGTCTCGTAGCAAATCCTTCAGAAGAAGAAATAAACGATCTGATACAAAAGGCGCACATTAATATTCTGCCTTCATTCAATACCACTGGTTTAAAATTAAAATTGCTTCATGCATTATTTGAGGGCAGGCACTGTGTGGTAAATGATGCAGCAGTAGAAGGAACAGGCCTGGCAGATACCTGCCATATCGGTAACAGCGCTACAGAACTGGCTGATATTGTATCACAGCTGTATGATGTCCCTTTCCAGGAAGAAGAACTGGAATTAAGAAGAGAAATTTTCTGTAATAGCTATAACAATACAAAAAGCGCTGATTGGCTTAATCAATGGCTATTTGGGCATTATCAATAACTTTTCCTTTCTCGGTACGTATAGTTCGTGCCGGAAATTTCTGAATCACCACATAATCGTGTGTTGCCATCACTACTGTAGTATTAAATTCACGGGAGATATGAAATAACAGGTTCATAATCTCATCCGAAGTTTCCGGATCAAGGTTACCTGTTGGCTCATCTGCAAGAATTAATTTCGGAGAATTCAATAACGCACGGGCTATATCTACACGCTGCTGCTCGCCTCCGCTTAATTCAAAAGGCATTTTAAAACCTTTTGATTTCAAGCCTACTTTATCCAACACATCAGCAATTTTTTCATCCATTAATTTTTCATCCTTCCAGCCTGTAGCACGAAGCACAAACTTCAGATTGTCATTTACGTTGCGATCAGTAAGCAATTGAAAATCCTGGAAAACCACACCCAGGCTACGGCGCAGATAAGGCACTTTACTCCAATCAAGCTTACGTAAATCATATTCATTTACCGTACCTTCTCCTTCCGTCAATGGCAGTTCACCGTATAATGTTTTAAGCAAACTTGATTTACCTGTTCCTGTTTTACCAACGAGGTACACAAATTCACCTTTATTCACAATAAGGTTCACATTATGAAGAACCAGGTTATGCCCCTGGTATATGTTAACGTGCTTTAAATCTATAATTGCTTCTGCCATCCTCTTACTTTGTTGCAAAATAAAGCAAAGTCTCCGATGTAAAGAAGCTTTTTTTCTGAATAACTAAAAAATTAGTTGTTAAACTAATTTTTTAGTTATAGCTTCGTTTTATCAATTTCATCAAAACATGAAAACACTTACCAAAGCAGAAGAACAAATCATGCAGGTATTGTGGAAATCCGGCAACGCTTTTTTGCGCAACATTGTTGATAGTATGCCGAATCCTAAGCCGCATCAAAACACTGTAGCCACACTTTTAAAAATTCTTGTTGAAAAAGAGTTTGTAACGATTACAGTTCTTGGCAGGCAACACCAGTACAGTGCAGCGGTTACCAAAGAAGATTATTCCAAAAGAACGATGAAACAAATCGTGAAAGGCTATTTCGAAGGTTCATTCAGCAATCTTGTTTCTTCGATGGTAAAGGACAATAACATCAGTATAGAAGAACTGGAAACGCTTTTGCAGCAAATTAAAAAACAACAAAACTCAAGAAAATGAAGGCAGTCGTTTTTTACCTGATCCAGGTGATTATTTGCTCAGGAATACTTTATGGATATTATCATTTCTTTTTAAGAAATAAAAAGTTCCATCAGTACAATCGTTATTACCTGCTTATAGCTGTAATACTGAGTATTGCTATCCCCTTCCTGAATATACCATTGTATTTTACAAAAGAAGAAATAGAGCCTTCGGTGTTATTGCAGGCATTGACTTCTTCCGCAGCAGCAGGATTTGAAGAGAATGCCGACAATCAAGTCACAGTTGCTAAAGAATCATGGTTTACCGCTGATCATATTGCTTTCATATTCTATGCTCTTGTTACTTCCGTTATCCTTGTACGCTTATTAATCGCACTTGTAAAAATTTACAGGCTTGCCGGTAATCATCCCGCGGAGAGAATGAATGATATCCGGTTTATAAATACGGAAGAGCCGGGTACGCCTTTTTCTTTTTTCCGCTTGCTTTTCTGGAATAAAAAAATTCCACTTGACTCAGATAATGGCCGCCAGGTATTTCGTCATGAACTATATCACATACGGCAAAACCATACATGGGATATTATTTTCCTCGAAACTGTAAGAATGATTTTCTGGATCAATCCATTCTTTCATCTTATATGCAGGGAAATAAAAGTGATACACGAGTTTCTTGCGGATAAATTTGCGGCCAATAAAAATGAAGAGTGGAATTATGCAGAATTATTGCTGATGCAATTACTCGGATCGCCCAATCACCACTTAGTAAATCCATTTTTCCATAACCAGATAAAAAGACGTATAGCCATGATTACATCATCTAAAAAAACAAGTTACCAGTACCTCAGAAAATTACTGGTATTGCCAATTGCTGCAGTTATTACGGCATTATTCGCTTTCAAATATAAAACCGCTGATGCAACAATTTATTTAGAAAAACCTATTACAGTTGTCATTGATGCAGGACATGGAAATGGAAGTGGCATTACAGGGCCCGATGGTACACAAGAAAATACACTCACGCTTGCTCTTGCAAAAAGAGTAAAAGCGTTGAACAACAACGATCGTATCAATATCCTGTTTACGAGAGAATCAAATAATGATATTGACTTAAAAGACAGAACGCAACTTGTCAATGCAAAAAAAGCCGATTTGCTAATATCCATTCATCTTGGCGATGATAAATCGCCCCAAAAAAATGGTTTTGAAATATATGTGCCGGGAAAGAACAAAAAATACTATGCAGAGAATCAAATACTGGGAGCGATATTTTTAAATTATTTCATGAATATGGATAAAGCTGGTAGAGAAATAAAGATAAACAAGGCAAGTGCTTGGATATTGGAGCAGAGTGATTGTCCGGCAGTTCTTATAGAGTGTGGTTATATGAGCAATCAAAATGATTTGGCTTATGTAAAAGACGCAGCGAACCAGGATAAAATTGCCAATAGTATCCTTCAATCTATCGAACAATTTGCTGTTCAAAAAGAATTACCTGATTTTGAAGAAAAGAAAAAGCAGGTTTCTGATACGATAAATCCTGAAATAACTATATT
>JAEUVI010000378.1 GCA_016787105.1 Chitinophagaceae bacterium
TATATAGTGAATTGACAAAAGGAGTTTTGGCGTGCTGTATTGCATCAGCCGATGCAACTTTTCCTAAACCCCAACCGTCCATAATAATGAGTATAACTTTCTTTTGAGCCATGATTGTGCAGAATTATTTTATATTAAGAGTGAATACATTCATTTTCAGGCTGTAAAGCCAATCCGTACTCTATGGTAACTTTACAAACAAGCCCTGTAAAACTACGCCCAAAACATTGAATTTGTATTAAAGCTGTGAAAACATAAGCGTTTTTAGTACTTTAGATGTCCGTAATCTTCCGTATCGCTATGGCATACTTTTAGTTTTAAATTACCCTTGAAAACCTTAAGTTATGAAAACACGAATTTCTATATGGTTGCTATCCTCTGTTTTACTACTTATGTCGTTTGCGACACAGGGGAATATTGATGAAGTAATAGGTGCTTTAAAATCAGGAAGTGTAAGCGAATTGTCGAAATACATTGAAGACAATGTGGAAATAACCCTTCCCGATAAAAGTAATAACTATAGCAAAGCACAGGCAGGCCTGGTATTAAAAGATTTTTTCAGTAATAGTGGTGTAAAAAGTTTTGATGTAAAACATAAAGGTGATGGCCCGGGCGGCCAGTTTTGTGTAGGTACATTGGTTACAAAAAATGGTAATTATCGTACCAATGTATTTATGAAAGTAAAAGGCAATAAGCAAATAGTAAAAGAGATACGCTTTCAGTCGGTACAATAAGTGAGAATAAAAAATTTTTCAAAAGCCTTTCCGGTCAATTAATCTGGAAAGGCTTTTTTATTTTTGTTACATGAGTTTTACAGAAAAATTACATCACTTAATAAAAGAAGCATTACTTGAAGATATAGGCGAAGGCGATCATTCCACTCTATCCAGCATACCAGCTGACACAAAAGGAAAAGCTGTATTAAAGATAAAGCAGGAAGGAATTCTTGCGGGTATAGCAGTATCGGAAGAAATTTTCAGGTATAAAGAACCCCGGGCAGGTTTAAAAATTTTCAAAAATGATGGCGATCCAATGAAGGCTGGAGAAATTGCATTTGAAGTGGTTGCTACGGTCCATACAATACTGCAATGCGAACGATTGGTATTGAATTGTATGCAGCGTATGAGCGGAATAGCTACGCTGACGAGGCAGTACGCAGATAAAATAAAAGGATACAAAACAAAAATATTGGATACACGAAAAACAACTCCCAATTTTCGTTTGCTGGAGAAAGAAGCCGTTCGGATAGGAGGAGGTGTCAATCATCGGTTTGCATTGTATGATATGATAATGTTGAAGGATAACCACATTGATTATTGCGGTGGTATTGAAAATGCTATTGACAGGGCATGGTATTATGTTCAAAATGAAAAGAAAGATTTAAAAATAGAAATAGAGACAAGAAATATAGAAGATGTAAAAAAAGTAATCAAAGCAGGACAAGGAAAGGTATTTCGCATTATGCTGGATAATTTTCAACCTGTACAAATTACAGAGGCATTGGAATTGATTAACGGACAGTTTGAAACAGAAGCAAGCGGCGGCATTAACCTTGAGAATATAGAAGAGTATGCTAAAACAGGTGTAGATTATGTAAGCATCGGAGCTTTAATACACCAGGCAAAAAGCCTCGATCTCAGTTTGAAAGCGGTTGTAGTATAATTATTGTTATTATGAGAAAAAAAAATAAATCAGACAGTAAAGGCTTTGTATATAGCACCGATCCGGATTTCAAATTTGAAGCTAATGAGGAGTATAACGAAACCCTGTTGCCTGCTCAGCAAAAATTGCGTATACGATTGGATACAAAACATCGGGCAGGAAAGGCTGTTACATTAATTG
>JAEUVI010000402.1 GCA_016787105.1 Chitinophagaceae bacterium
GATGTTTTAATACGACTTATCAGATCAAAGCTTCTTCTTGAGTATGCATCCACACTGATGTTTATCCTGTTTTTAAAGAACCCCGCATCAATACCCACATTGGTCTGGTAATTCTTTTCCCATGTCAGGTCAGCATTTTCCAAATTAATGAGATTGATGATTGATTCTCTTTCATCCGCATAAGGCCTGTTGGTTGTAGCACTTCTTAATACTACTCCGGAGTTGGTAGCAGGGCCGAGGCTTGCAGTAATACCATAGCTTGCACGCAGTTTCAGGTAGTCTACAAAGTTCAGGTTTTCCATAAATCGCTCCCGCTCCATATTCCATGATCCCCCGAAGCTCCAGGTAGGCAACCACCGCGCAGCAGGAGAGGCACCCAACAAGTTTGATCCATCATACCTCACGGTGCCGTATAAGTTGTATTTTCTGTCGAAAGTATATTGCGCATTCAGGTAAAACGCAGCGAAGCGATCGTAATATTTCGTCATGCCGTAGTAAGGAAAGTTCGCTTCGATCGTTTGTTTCAAAATACGATAATCAACAAATGGAATACCGCCATTATCATATTGATAGCCGTAACCAGTACTGCTGAAATTTTGCCGGTCTGCATATTTTACCTGCTGGCCAACCAGGATATTTACATCATGCTTGTCCGCGAATGTATTGTTATAAGTTAAACTATTCCGCACATCAAAGTTTAAAAGCTGGTCTTCTGTACGGTTGTAAAATCCGCCGTAAGGCAATACTACAACTCTCGGATCATCCGGATGATCCGGGTCCTGGTATAAAAATTTATTATTCTGGTTTATCGTAGAATTTCCATTCGAGCGATAAGCGTTCGCCATATTACTGTTCTCTGTAATCTGGTGTTCTCTTGATGATTTTACATAACGTAATGCACCAATAAAATCATAACGCAGGTGTTTATTGAATTTATAGCCCAATTCGCCCTGTAGCTTGAGGTCTATTACATTCAGATCAATATAATTATTCGCCAGTTCATTGACTATATTAAATGGGGCGAAGTTTCTTCTGAAATATTCCGGGTTGCCATTCTCATCATAAGCTGTTAATGCACGGTTGCTGTTGAGTGCATAGCTGAATGGATTGATATCAAACTCACGATCAAACTGGCCGGATACAGGATTGCTTGTACGGTTTAATGTACCTGGCGCCCTTTGTTGCCTTACTGAGCCTACGGTTAAAAACCCTGCTGTCAGTTTATCATTGAACGTATAGTTATTACGGAAGTTGAGTGTATATCTTTTTACTTTATCTGCGATGGTCCATCCATTATCGTTATAAAAACTGGTAGAGAAAAATGATTGTGATTTATCTGTACCTGCGGAAATGCTTATTGAATGCTCCTGTGTCAATGAATTGCGGAACAAAATATCAAACCAATCAGTATTGGCATTTGCATAGCGCAACAAGAATGCCTTTTTCGCTTCGGGTGTATTCTCCAGCGGGAAGTTTCCATTTGCATCGGGCAATAAACTATTCAGCATTTGCCCATATACGCCATAGTTTGCGCGGCTCAATATGTCAGAATTCAGATATCCTTTTCTTTCCAGTTCACCAAGCACCGACATCTGTTGCGCCGAATTCATAATATTATAATCAAGATAATTTGGCTTTAGTTGGCTGCTGAAATTGCCGGTATAGGAAACCACAGGTTTACCAGATTTTCCTTTCTTAGTTGTGATAACAACAACGCCATTCATGGCACGGGCACCATACAATGCTGTCGCTGCAGCGTCTTTTAATATGTCGAATGTTTCAATGTCGTTGGAGTTGATACCCGCAACTGCTGAACCTAACAGCGTAGTTGGGTCACCGCTTGATAACTGGTCGTTGGAAATATTGATGATGTCTTCAAGTACAACACCATCAACAACCCATAAAGGTTTATTATCACCGTTAATAGAAGTAGCGCCGCGAACACGGATTTTTGGAGCAGAACCAAATGTACCTGATACATTCTGCACAGAAACACCTGCTACCCTTCCTTCCAGCATACGGCTTACATCCGGCACACCATTCAGTTTTATATCATCGGCTTTTAAAGAAGTAGCGGCCCCCGTAAATTTTCGTTTGTCCAGGTTTTGAAAACCTGTAATTACGATTTCACCAAGTGTACCTTCTGATTTGCTCAACTCTACATCCAGTGATGCCTGGCCCGTATATGCAATTGTTCTTGGCAATTTGCCTGTAAATGAAAAACGCAAGCTATCACCTATAGCAGCTTCGATAGAATAAATACCAGATGAATTAGTAACAGTGCCGCGGCCGGTTCTCCTGTTTTGCACTGAAGCGCCGCCAAGATTGCCACCATCTTCGAATGAAATCACTTTTCCTGTAACCCTTGCAGGTATAGTATCCTGAAAGGGGGTATAATTGTTGCCCGCACTGGCATTGTTTGCGTAAAGTGATAAAAAAAATAAAACAGCCACTACTGTAAAGGCTGCCCTGGTATTACTTTTTCCGGGAAACCGCTTGAATCCACTATGCCGAAGAATCATAAGCCATTTTGGTTTTACATGAAGTATAAAACTAAGACAACCAAAGTGTAGAAAACGCTGTCAATGGTCCTTAATTTTGGAGTTCAATTTAAGCATAAATCCTTTTTCCTCATGACCTTTTATCACACTGTATGCGATTATATCATAACGCAAATATCATGACAGAGGTTGCTGCTTTTACTGCGCTGTTATTGCAGGTAAAAAAATGATTTTTTGAAATATACGGAACCACCAGCCTTACAGACTTTGCGTACTATAAAAAGATTAACGCCACTCACTGTTAGCGTAAAGGGACATACAATTGAAAGCAACAGCTATTTGGCACCAACAGCTCTGTAAATCGCCTCCATTATTTTGGGACGAACATTCAATGCAGACAGGTTATTGTTTTCCCGGGTTGGGTACACCCGGTTAGACAGAAATATAAAAATCAGTTTTGATTTTGGATCCACCCACACGCAGGTACCGGTAAAGCCGGTATGGCCATAGGTCTGCGGCGAAGCGCTTTCTGCGGGATATGGTTCCTTCCTGCTGGCATTATCTTTTTCCGGCTTATCAAATCCAAGACCGCGACGGCTCGTATTACTATGATAAGCTGTAAAATATTTTATCGTTTCGGGCTCCAGGTATCGTTCGCCATTCAATTCTCCTCCATTCAGCAGCATCTGGTACAGCATGGCTAAATCATATGCATCAGAAAAGAGGCCGGCATGGCCTGATACACCACCAAACATGGAAGCTCCTTCGTCATGCACATCCCCCTGTGCCAACTGGCGGCGGAAATGCTTTTCATCTTCTGTGGGTACAAGTTGATTAAGCGGGTAATGGCCACGGGGATTAAACCCTGTTGTTGCTAAACCCATTTTATTATAGAAATTCTTTTTCACATACTGATCTAATGGCAAGCCAGAAATAGCCTGCACTATTTTTCCTAAAAAAATAAAATCATTATCGCTATACACATATTTGCCTGTGGCAGTAAGCGGGCTTTTAGCTATCCGTTGAAAAATGGTGTCGGTCCAATCGTCGCGCAGGTACAGTTTTTCAGCTACCCGTGTGGTAAAGCCCGGCTTTGGTTGTTCTGAATAAAAAGTTGGATTGGGAATACCTGTAGCGGTATCTATCGTTTCAAGATAAAAGCGGATAAAGGGAACCAGGCCCGCTTCATGCA
>JAEUVI010000457.1 GCA_016787105.1 Chitinophagaceae bacterium
AGATTGTGAAGATGGATGGCGCGAAGCATAAGAGTTGGGGAAATAAGAGAAAAGATGAAGTAGCTGGAGAGTAATAGGAAAAAGTAACTGGCAATGAACAAAGAGTTATTTGTTCATTGCCAGTTTTGTTTACAGAAAAATTATTTCTTCTTCAACGATTCCAGGTAAGCCAGCAAGTTACTCATATCCTGGGTTGACATATTCTGATACAGGCCTTCGGTCATCATTGACTCTTTCATTTGTGTAAGAGCAAGCACGTCAGCTGTCTTTATTTGTTTATGAGAGCCTCCCGGCAATACCAGTTCAATATCAGTTTCTGTTTTACTCGCAATAATACCAGACAATGTAGATCCATCTTTCATTTTTATAACCCATCCTTCATAACCAAAACCAATACCTGCAGAAGGGTTAACAATAGATGCCAGCAATGCCTCCTTAGATAACTTGGATCCTATCTCTGATAATTTAGGTCCGAAATCATTGCCACTGTTATTTATTTTATGGCAAACACTGCAGTAGTTTGTATATATTTTTTCACCGCTGGCTACATCTGGTTTCAGCGCAGCGATTTCCTGCAGGGTCGGCGCTGGTTTTGACATTTTGTTTTTCCCTTTATCCGGTAAGTAAGAGGCTGCCTCAGCCCGGATGTTTCCACGCCATGCACCATCCACACTTGCTACTATATCAGGTATCAATTCTTTGGGTATCTTTTTTGATTTCAGAATCACCAGTACACGCTCCTCTCCGCTCCAGCTATTACCTATTTTATGCGCGGCATTTTTTCGCATTGCCATATCATATTTGTCAGACAACGCAACTGTTTGAAGTATATCTATAGATTCTTTACTGCCAACATGTGCTAACGCAGCCAATACATTTTCCTTTTTGGCTTGCTCTTCTTTACCGTTCAGAATTTTCCAAACCAAATCACTACCGCCAAGCTTTAACAAAAGTCCTGCAGCATCTTCACCGATGTTTTCGTTTGATTTTGCAAGCGCCAGGTTCAGCAAATTCTCTTTCTGCGATTTTACTTCATATTGACTAACCAATTCAATGTATTCATCAGTTCCCGCTACTGATTGCAATACATCAGCTAAAGCTTTTTGTGCAACAGCGGATTGAGCAACTGTTTTTTTATCCAATGCATGCAATACCAGTTTATTTAATGCAACATCATTATCTGTATTATCACTTATCATTTTCACCAATGAGGCTGACTTAGCAGGCCCTGTATTAAAATCAAATGCACGAAAATATTTTAACCTGTCATTCAGCGTTGTTTGCTTATCGCCTGCTAAAGCTGCGAGATAAGGAATAGCAGCTTCAGTCCTTGCACGCCATACTATATCTTTTGATGCTGTTGTTTGTAATGGATCTTTTACTTTCTCAACATAAGCATTAAAGAATTTTTCCCATTGCCTGTCAGCGCCAATGCCAAGCGCTTCCAGGTACCAGCGATCTTTTCCATCATACTGGCCGGCAAGTGTTGTCCACAATGATGCAGCCTCAGCATTTTTACAATGGTGTAGTGCCAACGCACATTCGCGGCGTACCTGCGGGTTTTCATCATTTACCAATGCACTTATTATCGTTACGTCGTTAGCATTTAACTGATGCGCTGCCCTTATCGCTGTTATTCTTAAATCCGCATTACTTTCTTTAATTGCTTCCTGCAGGTATTTTGCAGCGTTTGATTTATCAGTTTTTACCAAAAACCAGAAAGCCCTTGCACGCATGCGCGGATTTGCGTTTGCATCATGCCACAATTTTTGTACTTCGGGGATAGCCGTGGCCCCCATCTTTTGCAATGCAGCAAATGCCTGGTAACGCACAGAAAGATTAGGATTTTGCAAAGCAGCAACTGCACCTGTTGCTGTTGTATAATCTTCTTTTGAAATTTTATACGTTGAAACATCTGGTGCTACACGATAAATTCTTCCGCGTGTCTGGTCGCCAGCCTGGTGCCCACCCACACCGGGATCGTACCAGTCTGCAATGATGAGTGAACCATCAGGTGCAACGCACACATCTGCCGGGCGGAACCATTGATCCTTTTCTCCTTTCAGAATATTAATGATATCAGCTTTATAACCTGCTCCACTATTTGTAACAGGATAACTACGCACCACATTGGGTCCCGGATCGCAATGAATTATTTGATTTTGAAACTCCTTTGGCAATAGTGATCCTTCATAAACCAAAATACCAGTTGGCGAGCCTGCAAATGTTTGTAGTAGATTAGGAACCGCTCCCGGATCATTCAGGTGCCAGTGCCGCAAAGGAATTGAATCTTCAATATTGGTACGATTGACACGCCAACCTGCACCGGTCATCTCATCTGTATATCCATAATTGCCATACTGCATCACATAGTTAATGCGTGTTCCGCGGTTACCATCATCATCATTATCACTTTGCCATAGCGTACCATAGCTATCCACGGCCACTTCGTACGGGTTGCGAAAATTCTGGCCAAGCCATTCTACATTACTTCCATCCAAATCACAACGAAAAACCAATCCTTGTTTATATTTTTTTTGATCTATTACGTCACCGTCCTGGTCAAGCACAGGTTTGTTGTTCTTATCTCTTAATTGTTTGCCTTCATTACCCAGGTTAAAATAAAACTTACCATCAGGGCCAAACGTAAATGCGTGGGCGCCATGATCATGCTGCTCACCGCTGATTCCCTGGAATAATATTTCTTTGCGATCTGCCTTGTCATCACCATTGTCATCGTAAAACATCCATATATATGGGCTTTGGGAAACAATCACCTTATTTCCCAATACACAAATTCCCAATGGAGCATCCAGTTCAGGACCCTGGTAAAATACTTTTGCAGTATCTGTTACTCCATCGCCATTTGTATCCTCCAGTATCATAATACGGTCGCCCAATGAATTGACAGGATTACCATTTATATCCGGCCTGTAATTGTAAGCCTCATTTACCCACACCCGCCCCCGATCATCCACATCGATATTTGTCGGATTTTTTAGCAAGGGTTCGGTTGCCATTGTTTTTACCTGCAGATCTTTCGCAACTACTAACCCCTTCAAAGCATTTTCGGGAAGGCGCATTTGTGCATCTGTAAGCGTATCCGTTTTACTTTTTTCGGCTGAGCCGGAATCATTATTGGCACAAGAAGATAAAAAAATAACAAATAAAAAGATTTGCAATACAAAAGCAAATCTTGACACGTTTTGATTGATTTTCATTTTTGGCAGACTTAAATATAGAGGATTGAATTGTTGCTAAACTAAGAAAAGATTTTCAAGAACCGGCAGGCAGCAAATTGTATGCGGGCTAGTGCGCAGCCTGCTTGTATTTTTTATCTTCACCTTATGAAACTATACAAGATTTTTGTTGTCTTTCTGTTTTTCAGAATAAGCGATTGCATCGCTCAGCCCTCTTTCCAGGTTGTACCGCTCGGCATACGTGGCGGCTCAGAAGAAAATAACCTTTCATCATACATGGTTGCTCCTGCCGGCAGTAACCAATACATCTGCCTTGATGCAGGAACTGTTCATGCCGGTATTGAAAAAGCAATTGCTGCAAAAACATTTACAGTACCTGCATCAGTAGTGCTGAAACAATATATTAAAGGCTATTTCATTTCGCATGGCCACCTGGATCATCTTGCAGGCATGGTTATCAATTCGCCGGATGATTCTGCAAAAAATATTTATGCAATGCCCTTTGTATTGGATATACTAAGAGAAAAATATTTCTCATGGAAAAGCTGGGCCAATTTTACGGACGAAGGCGAGGCCCCTGCCTTGAAAAAATATCACTATGTAGCGCTGGACACTATCAATGAAATTTCAATTACA
>JAEUVI010000515.1 GCA_016787105.1 Chitinophagaceae bacterium
GAACCCAACCCTACCTGGTTTATTTTAATCACATCTACAGGCACGGGCGTTTCAGTTTTTGCGCGGCCACCACCACGTGTACCTACGAATACCACTTCGCCGAGTTCGGTAACTTCCGATTCAAGTTTTATATCCAGTGCAGTGGCTGAACCAACGGTGATAGATTGCTTTTTATACCCGATAACTGTTATTTCAATTACCTCATTGGGGGATGCCTGTAAGCTGAATTCGCCGGCTGAATTGGTAACAGACCCGCGTGTTGTACCCTTCACTTTTACAGATACGCCTGGTAATGGTGTTCCTGTATTGTCAGTTACTTTACCTGTTATTGTTTGTTGTGCAAAAGTGGAAATAGAAAAAAAGAGGAGTGTAACAATCAATAAGAATTGATTTCTCATAAACAGTGTTTTAGTTTTAAATGGTAATTAGTACTTAACCTATTCTCGCTGGCAGAGCATTCGTATGAATCTTCTAATAAGGTAGAAATCTGTTTCGCAAAATAAGGAAATATCCTTTAGGCTGCTTTTTTTGATTAAAAGCTTGTAGTAGCAATTGATTTATTAATTATTTCATCATAGCTTTTTTTTCGGGAACCAACCCGACTCTTCCCGGGTATACTTCCAATGCTTTCTCCAGGCAGTCCATCGCAGCATTAATTGCATCAAGGTTGAGAACATAAGCTAATCGTACCTCATTTTTACCCAATCCCGGCGTACCGTAAAAACCAGTTGCAGGCGCCAGCATCACTGTTTGATTATTGTAGGAAAAATCTTCTAACAACCATTGGCAGAATTTATCACTGTCATCAATCGGCAATTTAGCCATTGCATAAAACGCACCTCCGGGATTTGGACAAAATACCCCCGGCATTGCATTCAGGCGGCTTACCAGTAAGTCGCGGCGGGCCATGTATTCCGCTTTGGGAATATCAAAATAGTTGTCCGGTAAATCAATCGCTGCTTCGCCCATTATCTGTGCCAGCCCGGGCGGGCTTAATCTTGCCTGGGCAAATTTCATTGCTGCATCGTATACCGATTTGTTCTTTGTTACCAATGCCCCCAATCTTGCACCACATGCGCTGTACCGTTTACTGATTGTATCCATCAACACTACATTTTCATCAAGTCCATCTAAATGCAAAGCGCTGATGTATTCGCCGTCATAACAGAATTCGCGATATGCTTCATCACTGAATAAATAGAGATTATATTTTAAGCAGATTTGTTTGAGCTTTTCCATTTCATCTCTGCTGTACAGGTAGCCTGTTGGGTTATTTGGATTGCAAATAATAATAGCTTTCGTTTTAGCTGTAATCACTTTTTCAAAATCTTCAATAGGAGGTAAAGCAAAACCCGTATCAATGGAAGATGTAATAGGAACAACATTCACGCCGGCTGCAATTGCAAAACCATTATAATTTGCATAAAAAGGTTCAGGAATGATAACTTCATCACCTTCATTCAGGCAGGTGAAGAAACCAAACATAATTGCTTCACTGCCACCAGTTGTAATAATGATTTGCTCATGGTTAACGTTGATGCCTACCTTTTTATAATACTGTACCAGCTTGCGGCGATAACTTTCATTTCCGGCACTATGGCTGTACTCCAGCACTTTGATGTCAGCCTTGCGTACAGCATCCAGTATAGCAGGAGGCGTTTCAATATCTGGCTGGCCGATATTGAGATGAAATACTTTTATACCTTTCTTTTTAGCTGCTTCTGCATATGGCACCAGTTTCCTGATGGGAGAAGCGGGCATTTTTTTTCCTCTTTCTGAAATAGATAACATGAATTAAAGATAACCTATTTGGAAAAAATAGATATCACAGCCACATTTTTTACCTGTATTAATAGTTTTCTTCCATTTCGCTGGTAAGGGCTTCTTCCAGCGGTTTTATATGTGAGGGCAGTGCGGGAAGAGTTAAAAATTCTGGTTTTTTATCTTTATCAACTGCCATCGAATAATTTTTTTGTTTGCTTCCGCTAAAATGGAATTCAGCTTCAATTTCTACAGGCGATTTGAGGTAGCTATTTACATCCTGTTTTTTTGCTTCAGGATTTTCATTTTTGCAAAACATGTTTTTTACAGCTTCCTCAGAACCCTCGATACCGATCTGAGTTTTTGTCACTGCAGGGTTGTCGAAAATATCTTTGAACGGGGTGATTATTTTTTTGATAGTAATATCTTTCATAGACAGGCATTTTATTATTGAAATAAAAAGTCGTGCCTGAATCGGGGGTGTGTTTCAAAAACTGGTGTAGAAAAAAGCGAAGTCAATTAACGGCCTGTTTTACAAAACATAGGAAGAAAGATTGCATGAGTTTTATTTTCCACATAGTCGGGAAATAAAAAAATCCCTTCTCTCGAGAGAAGGGATTTTTTTATTTATAAGTTGACTATTGCTTAATTGCTTGCTGATTTTGCTTTGGCTCCGCCTTTGCTTTTTGCATAGGTATCATATGCCGCAGCATCTAATACTTCACCGGTAATTTTCACAGTTTTGGGCTGTTCGATACCTGCGAGTTTAATGTAAACATC
>JAEUVI010000576.1 GCA_016787105.1 Chitinophagaceae bacterium
TTCAGTGATGCGCAAAATATTTACCAGTTATTTTGGTATCAATGAAAGTAACAGCAATCTCAATATTGAAGCGCCTCCGGCAAATACCGCAGTAGTAGCAGAGCTAACAACTGCAGGGTTCCAGGTTGCTCCGCTTTCGGAAAAAACAAACTTATTACAGGCGACCCTGAATGCAGGTAACAGCAATAAGATCAAATCAGATAAACTGGCTGAATTAAAAGATCAATTAGTGTGGCTGCGGATAAATAATGCAGGCAACCTTGACGAAGAATTGAAAAATATCGGTCGCCTGTACAACTTGCGAAGGCTTATACTGAACAATAATGAAATCACTGATAAAAATATCAGCGAACTATTGACTTTATCAAATCTTGAATACCTGAATCTTTACGGAACAAAATTATCGGATGCCGGTGTCGAAACTTTATTGAAACTGAAGAATCTTAAACAGTTATTTGTTGGCAAAACAAATATAACAGCATCTGTAATGGACAATCTCGGCAAGAAATATCCGAATGTAAAAATTATTTATAAAGAACCCGATAATGAAGTAGCGGTAACAGATAGTCTCTGAAAAACAGCGAGAATATATTTATTGCACTTTACCTGCTTCCCTGTTAGCCTGGCCTTTACGATTTGTCAAATCATCTCCCAGTTCCTTTCGCATTGCCTCTGCCATTTTATTCATCTTAGTTATAACTTTCCGTTGACTTGCAAAAACATCTTTTGTTTCAAATGGATCGCTTTCAAGATCGTAAAGCTCCATCTTATCCATCTTTATGTTTTTATATTTCCCCGGCATACCGTTTCCTCCCGGCACCTGGCCTAACATGGTCCGGTACGTATGAGGAAAGTACAGTTTCCATTTGCGCCAGTGCATTGCTTCTAAATCATTGCGGTTGTAATAAAAGAATAGCGGTCTTTCAGATAATTTTTTTCTTTTCCCGGTAAGTAATGCAGCAATATTCACTCCGTCAATTTTTTTTGCAGGTAGTGAAGAACCGCTAATAGCTGCAAGAGTAGGTAAAATGTCAATAGACATTACCGCCTCGTTGCTGGTTATCCCCTCAGGTATTTTATTCTTCCAATAAGCAACAAACGGAGTGCGGACACCTCCTTCCCATGAAGTGCCTTTGCCTTCACGAAGCCCTGCAGTCACACCAGCATGATTACCATAAGCAAGCCAGGGACCATTATCAGAGGTTATAATGAGTAATGTATTATCTTCTAATCCATTTTTCTCTAACGCTTTTCTGATTTCACCAATAGACCAATCAATTTCGTGAATTACATCTGCATACATTCCTTTACCTGTAGCTCCCTTAAATTTTTCTGAAACAAATAATGGAACATGCGGTAATGGATGCGCCAGGTAGATAAAAAAAGGATTGCCTGCATTTTTCTCAATAAAACCAATCGTCTTTTCAGTAAACTTTTGCGTAAACCAGCTTTGTTCTTTAACTGTATCTATGATTGTTTCATTTTGATACAAAGGCAATGGTGGATAATAAGAAGGATTTTCAGGATGGTTGGGCCACATATCACCACTATATGGTATCCCGAAAAACTCGTCGAAACCCTGGCTGGTAGGCAGAAATTGTTTTTGAAAACCCAGGTGCCATTTGCCATAGGCTGCAGTTTTGTAACCGCTTTCTTTCAGCATTTCCGCGATTGTTGTTTCTGCAGGATTTAATCCAATCAGACTTTTATGATCAATCGCACCACCCATACCAACCCTGTTGGCATAGCAACCAGTAAGAAGAGAACTACGCGAAGCCGTGCAAACTGCCTCAGAAACATAAAAATGCTTTAATACTATTCCATGATTTGCCAGGAACGCAAAATTTGGAGTGTATGAAACTGCTGGATTATTAAAGCTCACATCGCCATAACCCATGTCATCTATAAAAACAATGATAATATTAGGTTTCTTACCGTTGGAAGATTGGCTAAAACTATCTTGTCCTAAAAAGAAGGTTGCTAAAAAAAATATAACGGTAAAAAATTTCATACCTAAACCAATTTAAAGTTGCTGGAAGAAACTGATGCTCCAAGCGATTTCAGGTGCTGATAGAAATCAGGATACGATTTGTTTACTGCTTGTGCATCTTCAATCGTCGTTTCACCTTCTGCCTTTAATGCTGCAACTGCACAGGCCATAGCGATACGATGATCATGCCGGGAATGAACGACAGCGCCTTTTAATCCCTTCCCTCCATGTACAACCATTATATCATCATTCAAATCAATCTTTACACCCATCTTTCCAAACTCATCCTGCAGTGTCAGCCCGCGATTACTTTCTTTATGTGCAAGGCGGCTTACGCCTTTTATTTTCGTTTCTCCTTTACAATAAGATGCTAATGCTACCAATGGCGGAAACAAATCCGGGCAGTCTGTAGCATCGAACTCAAACGCATTCATTTCACCAGCATGCAATTTAATTCCTTTTGTGTCCATTGCGATAGAAGCATTCGCTTTCATCAATGCATCAACAATTGCTTTATCAGCTTGCGTGCTCATTAAATCCAATCCACGTACAGTAATAGAACCGGCAATAACACCTGCAACAAGTAAGAATGCACCACCACTCCAGTCGCCCTCTACAGTGTAAGCCCCCCCACCCCCCAAAGGGGGGATTTTTGAAGAGTCCCAACGAAAAATAAACTCTTCATAATTGTTATTGACAGGAACAGTTAAACCAAATTTTTTCATCACATCAAGGGTAAGGTCTATATAAGGCTTACTTTTTAAATTTCTAACCTTTATTGTTACCTCTTTATTTGAAGACGCTTCGAAAGCCCCTCCTTCGGAGGGGTTTGGGGAGGCTGCATATGCCAATAACAATCCGGTTAAATATTGCGAACTCAATGAACCATCTACTTCAATATTTTTCGGCTGCAGCGGACCTTTAATTATTAAGGGCAGTTTTCCTCCGTTTGATTTTACTGATACCCCTAACTGCGGCAATATTTCATCAAAGAAATCCATTGGTCTTGTCACCAGGCTTCCTTCTCCATTAATTGTAATTTCTTTTTCGCTTAAAGCAACAAGTGGTGTAAACATGCGGATACTTAATCCGCTTTCTCCGCAACTTACATCACTATTGATGGGTTTTACCCCATTACTTTTCACTGTTAATTCCTCACCATCAATACTCCACTCCGCACCTAATCTTTTAATAATATCCAATGCTGCTTTATCATCATTACTATGCCCGGGATTTTGAATAACGCTTGTACCCTTCGCTACTAATGCAGCTGCACAGGCACGCTGCATCGAACTTTTAGATGCAGCGGCAAGTATATTCCCTGATAAAACAGATGGTTGTATTGTTACTTTCATATCCCAACCCCTAAAGGGGAATATTTTAAAGTCCTTTAATGATAGATTCTAATTCTTTAATCGGAATTGACTTAATTACGCCTTTACCGATTTTTTCCAACAGCACATAATTCATTTCCGATTTCTCTCTTTTCTTATCCATCTTCAGCACATTGAAAACCTTATCTTTTTCAAATGAAGCGTAAGTCGGTAAGCCATATTTCTCCAGCACAGTAACCACTCTTGCTGTTTCTTTAAAGCCATTCAACTGCTGCGAAATATGTGATGCATAAGTCATGCCAATGGAAATTGCTTGCCCATGCGATAACTCATATTGATTCTCCAATGCATGACCCAGGGTATGACCAAAGTTGAGCAACCTTCTTTCATTCTTTTCAAACTCATCCTGCTGAACCACTTTTGTTTTCAGCAATGCATTTTTTTGAACCAGTTCGCAAATCGCTGTTTTCTTCGCCTGGTATTTCTTTAGTGTATTTGATTCCAACTCGCGGAACATAGCGGCATCTTTGATGCAGGCATGCTTGATAATTTCTGCAAAACCATTTTCCCACTCACTTTGTGGTAGTGAATTGAGGAAAACCATATCGTGCAGAATAAATGAAGGCTGACGGATAATACCGACGATATTCTTGTATACTCCCAAATCAATTCCATTCTTGCCGCCGATTGATGCATCTACCATTGCAAGTAACGAAGTAGGTAAAAAACCAAACCTGATTCCGCGCATGTACACGGAAGCTACGTAACCGGTCATATCCGTTATTACACCGCCACCCACTCCGACCAATGTTGTTTTTCGGTCAGCTTCCATCTCAATCAATTGCTCAATGATGGTATTTGCGGTTTCCTGCACCTTAAATTCCTCACCGGGCTTTAATACTATTGTATTCCAGCCTTTGAAGCGTTTTGTATGCGCATTGTAAATATTCTCATCAGTAATGATGATAGCACTATTCTTATCTACTATCTCTTTCAGATGAGCAATGCTACCCGCGAGATAATAATCTACGGAACTATTTGAAAATTTATAAGTGAGTTTCTTCATATGCCCCCAACCCCTAAAGGGGAGTTTTTGAACATGCTTTATGTATACGCTTTCAATTTATGCTGAAATAACAATCAGACGATGAACGGAGCGTCGCAACAAAAGCTAAATAGATGTACAGACGCTGGTTTACCATAAATCACCTTTCAGCAAAACAGGTAATAAATAGTAAAAGATAACTCCGACCTAAGTCCCCCTTTAGGGGACAGGGGCTTAACTATTCATAATCTTATTCTGGTGATTGATACTTTCCATGTGCACCGCGTCGAAATACTTGGTGATAAACTCTTTGCTTAAACC
>JAEUVI010000012.1 GCA_016787105.1 Chitinophagaceae bacterium
GGAACAAAATAAGCTGACATAGAAAAACCTGTACTGATCTATCTGTTTATATGCAAAGAACCTTA
Source organism: Chitinophagaceae bacterium (assembly GCA_016787105.1). GTDB lineage: Bacteria > Bacteroidota > Bacteroidia > Chitinophagales > Chitinophagaceae > JAFDYH01. Next base: position 66 of record JAEUVI010000012.1, read on the forward strand.
ATTGGAGCGACTGATTTTCACAGAAGTCATTGTTAACGATCCGCCGATCGCCTTATCATTGAAAAATGAAACTTCATCTTTTTTTTCCTGCAATCCCAGCGTGTATAATAGCGGGAGGTAGTGTTCGGGTGTTGGTATAGCCAGTGCAGCATCACGACCGAGTTTATCATAATTGATAAGTGAAGTATGATCGCCACTTGTAATAAACGATTTGAATTTATCGTTCATCGTTATTGCCCAGTCATAGCCACCACCCTCTGTACCCATCATGCTCCAGTTTACCATGCGAAGGTTATGCACCATATTGCCACTGCCGAGTATCAACACTCCTTTCTTTCTTAATGATGCTAATTCTTTCGCAAGCTCATAATGAAATTGCGGTGGCTTTGTATAATCAATACTTAACTGCAGTACAGGAATATCTGCATCCGGATACATTTTTCTCACTACTGTCCACGCACCGTGGTCGAGCCCCCAGTCATGATCCAATTGCACGCCAGCAGAATGAATCAATGATTTTGTTTCTTTTGCCAATTGCGGATTACCAGGTGCCGGATATTGCACATCAAACAGTTCTTTCGGAAAACCACCGAAATCATGGATGGTTTGCGGAAAATCCATAGCAGTAATCTTTGTGCCATTGGTAAACCAATGAGCAGAAATAACCAATACTGCTTTTGGTTTTTGAATCTCTTTACCCATCTTCTCCCAACGCTGGCTGAATTCATTGTCTTCAATACCATTCATTGGCGAACCATGACCTACAAATAAAACAGGCATGAGCTGCCCTTCATCGGACAGCCCATCACTGAATTTTTTTAAAGAAGATAAATTATCAATGCCTGTTGTCATAATCAATGCTCCTGCTTTTATAAATGTTTTCCGTTGCATCTTTTGTAAGCAGGTTAGTTTTTAATTACGCTGCTTTTACAAATTGCACATCCGCACTTATTTTCACATCATCACTTACCAATACACCACCTGTTTCCAAAGCTGCATTCCAGTTCAAATCCCAATCTTTACGTTGTATTTTGCCAGATACTGAGAAGCCGGCTTTTTCATTGCCCCACGGATCTTTATTAGTGCCATGAAATTCCGCATCAAGTGTTACCGGTTTTGTGATACCTTTTATTGTAAGGTTGCCTTTTACCTTGCCATTTTTAATATCGAGAGATGTTGATTCAAATTCAATAGTCGGAAATTTATCTACTTCAAAAAAATCCGCACCTTTCAGGTGTCCGTCGCGTTGTTCGTTATTAGTAGTAACTGAAGTTACGTCTGCTGTAAAGGAGACCTTGCCTTTTGAGAAATCAGTTCCGTCTGTTTCTATTTCAGCTTTAATTACCGGAAAACTTCCTGTAACGTTTGTAATCATCAGGTGTTTTACTTTGAATAACACCTCACTGTGTGTTGGGTCTAATGTCCACTTAGTTGTTGCCATAAAATTTCAATTGATAATTGTATTTTGAAAGATTTGTTTTATTTAGTTGCTTAATGCTTCTTTTAGCAGTGCCTGCATTTTATTTACGCATTCACAATCTCCTTCATTAATGCTCGTAAGTTTTGAATAAGGAAGCAGTTGCTTTATTTCAGCTACTTCTTTTTCATTGGAAGAAAATATAATAACAGGTTTACCTGTTACGTATGGTTTCATTAATGTGAAAGCTTCACGGTCTTTTTCGGTTTGTATTGCCAGTACAATTGCATCGGCTTCCCATCCTGTATCCTGGAAACATTCCATCGCCTCAATATTTCCCGGATATAGCGCTTCTAACTCTTCTTTCAATTGCTGCAATGATTCCTTTTTTTCATCCAGCAGTAACAACCTGTTTTGCACTGCCAGTTTACGGCTGGCTGTTTTTCCGTTTTCACTGCATGCTCCCAATATTGCTATCGTTGCTGTTGACACTTTTAATTCGTTTGTGAAAACAAAAATACTATTCACCAGAGCCTCTCTCCAATGACACAGGATAATAAAAACTCTTGATGTATGTTAATGAAATCAGCGTTCAGCCATTTGCTTGCGTATGCGGCTCAGTGATTCGGGGGTAATGCCAAGAAATGAGGCGATGTTATGTTGTGGAACCCGCTGTACAATATTGGGATAGGCCTGAATGAAGTTTTTATATTTTTCTTCAGCAGTCAATATAATATTTCCTTTGAGTCTTCGCTGCAGGGCAACAAAACTGTTTTGCAATTGCAACCGGAAAAAACGCTCAAATACAGGTGCTTCCTGCATCAATTGCTCGTACCCCTGGGTTGTTAATAACAATAACTCACTGTCTTCGATAGCATCTATATTTTGTTCCGCTGGTTCACCTGTGATAGCGCTGTACATATCATTGATCCACCAGCCTTCTGGTGCAAACTGCATGATTAATTCAGCACCTTTATCGTCAATAATATAAGAACGTAACAGTCCTTTTTCTACAAAAGCGGTGTATTTGGTTACGTCACCTTGTTGCAGCAGGTATTGCCGCTTGCGCAGTTTTTTTGGAATGAATAAAGAGCGGCAAATTTCTTCTTCCCGCTCAGTTATCACTATTTTTTTGCGGATATTTTCAAATAGTTTTTCAAACATAGATCGCTGTAAAAATAGGGAATAGTAAGGAGAGATAAATGTGCTCCGAAGTTGAAGAAACAATGACTCACATTAATTAATGTAAAGGCTTTAAATAAAAAGGACCTTCTCCCGGAAAGTCCTTTTTATTAAGAAAAAATATTTTAAAACGCCTTCTTCCACGTATTGTTATTCCTGTTTTGGTCCGGTAATGTTTTGTCCGGATCAAGAATTACTTCTTTAATCTCACTGGTAGAAGGTACACCAAATGTCCATTCAGCGCCGCGCTGCCATATTTCTACTGGTAATTTTAATTTATGTTCTTTGCCATTTGCTTCTTTTACCAATACTGTTACCGGCATTGGCATCTTTTCAATATTTTCAATAGTTATCTCAGCGCCGTTTTCAGGTTTGTCTTTTACATAGCTTACTCCTTTCACAGCCTGATCCAACTTCCATGTATTCAATACCCAGCTACGCCAGAACCATGACAGGTCTTCGCCGGATACATTTTCCATAGTATGAAAGAAATCCCATGGAGTAGGATGTTTAAATGCCCAGCGATTGATGTATTCACGAAAGGCAGCATCGAAGCGTTCCCGGCCAAGAATATTATCACGCAACTGGTGCAGCATAAAAGATGGTTTTAAATAAGCTGCTATGCCGAGGTTTCCCTGTTGTATTACTTCAGGAATGTTATATAGACCATCCATTTTTTCGCCGAAAACCGCATTTACCATATATGGTGTAGAAGGATCATCAAAAAATGCCTGCGATTTAAATTCACCTTTATTAAATGCATCGGTAGATAAATCATTGATAAAAGTATTAAATCCTTCATCCATCCATGCGTATTTGCGTTCGTTGCTACCAACAATCATGGGGAACCATGTATGGCCAAACTCATGATCAGTTACACCCCATAAACTACCGCCTGCAGTACCAGAACTGCAGAATACAATACCCGGATACTCCATGCCACCAACTGTACCTGCTACATTCGTTGCGACCGGGTAAGGAAATTCATACCATTGATTGGAATAATGTTCAATAGAACCTTTTACCATTTCAGTACTACGTTGCCAGCCATTCTTTTTCACACTTTCTATTGGATATACACTTGCTGCCATACAATTTTTACCGCTTGGTAAATTTATTTTTGCAGCATCCCATATAAATGCCCTTGATGCAGCCCAGGCCACATCTCTTGCGTTTAGTATTTTAAATTTCCAGGTATTCGTTGCCGACTTATATTTTATTTTTTTATCGGTTAAGTCTTTATCACTTTTTATAACAACTGTCTTTTCACTTGTCTTAGCTTCATTATATTTTTTTAATTGATCGGCTGTCAGGCATTCTTCAGCATTTATTAGTTCGCCCGAGCCAACTACTACCATATCTGCAGGAGCTGTAATAGTATAATCAAAATCGCCATATTCTAAATAAAACTCACCTGCGCCGAGGTAAGGTAAAGTATTCCATCCCTGTATATCATCATATACGCAGAGCCGTGGAAACCATTGTGCGATTTCATATATCCAGCCGTTCTTAGTTTTTAACCTTCCCATACGATCGGTACCGCGTTCGGGCACTTCAAACTGGAAGCTGATATTCAATTTAATTTTGGCGCCTGCAGGTTGCAGTGCATCCTGCAGCCATACCTGCATACGTGTATCGGTGATGTTGTATTTAGGTGTGTAGCCTTTTCCATTATTATCAATAGCAATGGATTTTATCACATCACCTTCGGTAAATTTTTGATTGGCCCAGCGACCACCGGCTTCTGTTGTAGTTGCAGATCCACGGCTGTCTTTTCTGTAAATATTCTGATCCAATTGCAGCCATAAAAATTTCAGATTGTCAGGGCTGTTATTCGTATAAGTAATTTCCACATCACCACTGATAGTTTGGTTAACGGTATCAATGGTGGCGTTGATTTTATAGTTTGCATGGTTTTGCCAGTAATGTGGGCCTGGCTCACCTGATGCACTGCGAAAATCATTGCCGGGGTATGGGTAGAACTGTGGATTAAAAGCCTCCCGTTGATCATAAATGGATGATTGCTTTACCTGTTCCTGTGCAAATGAAACAAAAAAGGCGATCGTCGCCCAAAAGCTTAGAACAATTTTTTTCATGCTAATTTTTCATTTAGTTAAAACCTGTTTTTAGTATTGATTCTATGGTTCAGGCCGGGTGCAAATAAAATAAATAATATGCCTTTGTTTTGATTTCAGGGCTAAAGGGATAAAATAAGGAGCCGAAAGATACTGCAAATGGCGGCACCTGCATAACCGCTTACCAATCATTTAAGATATTTTAAGGAAATAATGACTCTGCTATGGCGATACTCTCGGGTTTTCCTACGTCTACCAGCCTGTCGCCGCTATGGTCGTATCCATAGATTGGATAGTTGGCTGCTAATGCAAGGTATACGTCAATGACAGAGAATTTGCCTGAGAAGGGGATCAGCTTGAAAATATCGTATTCAAAAACAACCACGCAACTATATGCTTTTTCTATATAGTTGTTTTTGCTGATTGAAATTCTGTCCTGTCCTGTATTTACATTTCGCCAGCCACAAAGCCGGTAGTCCTCGTCGAAAAGAAGATAACGGGAAGTTTTACGATTGGTAACAGCGAATGTGATTAAAGATTTTTTTTGTTCGTGAAATTCAATGAGCTTGTTGATATCAAGATCTGTCAGAAAATCTGCATTGCAGGTAATAAAACGTTCGCCTGGTTTGAATAATCCTTTTGCTTTCAGTAAACCACCGCCTGTTTCCAGCACCTCATCTGTTTCATCGCTGATGATGATATTGCTGCCCCAGCCATTACTTTTATCTATAGCATCTATGATTTGATCTGCGAAATGATGAACATTTACAATCACATCTTTGATACCGTATTGCTGCAGGTATTCAACATTTCGCTGCAATAAAGATTTGCCATTTACAATAGCGAGCGCCTTTGGATGCTTGTCCGTCCATGGTTTAAAGCGGGTGCCAAGTCCGGCAGCAAAGATCATCGCAGCGCCGGTTTGTTGTATCCCGGAGTTTATATTTTTTGATTCATTCATGCTTTTGTGTTGAGAATTGAATATTGATTATTGTATGTTGTTTGTTTTAATATTCAATAATCAATATTCAACAAACAATTTTCAATTAAGGCTATTTTGCCGGGGTGTTGATCCAATTCTTCTCGTCCTGTACTTTATGAGTAAGTTCGATCTTCACTTTGAATTTATTTTTAAGGTGCCTTGCCAAGGCATCAGCAGCATACACACTTCTATGCTGCCCGCCGGTACAGCCAAAACTTACCATCAGGCTTCCGAAATTACGTTTGATGTAATCTTCAACAGTAATGTCAACGATATCAAAAGCACTGTTGAGAAAATCAGTCATTTTCGTTTGTTGTTCGAGATAATCTTTTACTTCTTTATCACGGCCGGTTTGTGTTTTGAATTTTTCTATTCTTCCAGGATTTAAAATGCCACGGCAATCAAATACGAAGCCACCGCCATTATCTGTATCATCAACCGGCAAACCTTTTTTATAAGAAAAGCTACAGATCTTTACTACCAGTGGCGTATCAATCGTTGCCTGTACAGGAGTAAACTGTTGTATTATTTCATCAGATACACAGAGGTCCAGGACTTTTCTGAATTCAGGAACAGAAATACCTAAACTGTTTTTCTGGAAAAACTCTTTGAGATTATTTAAGGCAAGTGGTATACTTGTCAGGAATTGCGCTTTACGCTCGAACAATCCACGGAAACCATAAGCGCCCAATACCTGCAATAGCCGGATCAGTACGTATCCATTGTACTGGCTGTGAAAAATATTTCTGTGAATAGGTTCACCAATTATTTTTTCAAAACAATTCATATAATCGGTGAGCAGGTTCTCTTTCCACTCTTCCGGAAGATTTGCCCTTGCCTGCCACAGCATACTGGCTACATCGTACTGTGGAGCGCCTTTCATGCCCCCCTGGTAATCTATGAAGTGGGCTTCACCCCCCAACTTCTTTTCCAAAGAAGAGGTGATGAGTATATTTCTGCTCTGAAAATCACGGAACATAAAGTATTTATATTCCGTGTGGGTAAGATAGGTACTCAACGCTTCAAAATCGGCAATCAGCTTTTGCTTGTCATATGGTTTGCGAAGTGCATCGAGAAAATAATATTTGAAATACAACAAATCAGCCATGATAGCTTCCTTGCCGAAAACCTGGTTGGTCAAACATTTATTATAATCCAAGCCAGCATCTCCTTTTACCTGTAACTCAGCCAGCGCTTCAAGACTTTTCTTAAATAAATTATATACGCTATCAGAAAAGCCGTCTCTTTCCAGATGATGCAGCAATGAAACATCACCAAAATCCTGCTGCAGGTAAAATTGTTTGTCAGCACTAACTGCAAAGATTTCGGGAACTGCGAGTTTTTTCTCTTTAAACTGTTTGGAGAAATAAATAAAGGTTTCGTTTTCTTTTATATTGGCTCCATAAGTGCCGATTACACTCCCTTCTTTTTCATGTATCCTGAAGTATCGGCGTTCACTACCGCTCTGTTGTAAGACATCTACCGAAGATGGTTCAATGCCTTTCCAGTCTTTGTAAAGGTTTTTTATAGAATCTATGATTTCCTGCATCTGGCAAAAATAAGCAATAGGAAGTAAGCATTAGGTCTTTAGCGATCGTGTTTATGTCGGGATGATAAATGGCGGGAGTTTTTTGATTGGGGGTCGTAAAGCAAATCGCCAACAGCTTAGAGCTACACAAGCACATCTTCAATAGTTCTGCTTCTCCTGCTTTTTTCAGCAGCGAATGCTATAATGTGACTTTCCACAGAAATATCAATAGAAGAACTCAGCAAAGCAGGATTCTGTTGTCCTACAGCCTGTACCCAATCTTTCATCAACCGGTGATCGCCACCGCCATGGCTATCCGTTTTCATAGACCAGGTTGTTTTTTTTCCCGTACGGAAATCTGTCATTGTAAATGTTTCCATATCTCCTACGATATCTCCTTTTGATCCCATTATTCTTGTTCTTCTTCCTTCGTAAGATACATGCGCTTCCATCGAAAATGCCGCGGTTACGCCATTTTTAAAAAGAATATTCACTGTCAAATGATCCGGCTGATCATTATCCATCCGGTATACACATCGGCCATAGTCAGTTGTTTTCAATCCTTCCAGTATTACTTCATCCCATTTATTTTTATTTTCCGGTAAATCAAAAACGTATAGGCGTTTACGGTCACGGAAATAAATCTGTAACGCTGAGTAGGCACAACTTCCTTCTACCATACATCCATCCATGCAGCGTTCAGTGCTTCCTTCCGGCGCATTTGTATTGGTAAACCATTTCAGGTTTCCAAAGCAGTGTACATTATCTGCTTCATTGCCCACCAGCCATCTTATAATATCGGTATCATGACATGATTTTGCAAGTATAATCGGGGTCGCGAATTTGCTGTTTCTCCATTTGCCCCTTACATACGAGTGGCTCATGTGTACGTGTTCTATTGGTTCAAGATGTTGTACACTGATTACCTCGCCGATTGTTTTTGCATCAATAATTTCTTTTAGTTCGCGGAAGTAAGGCGTATACCGAAGTACATGGCACACACCAACTATTGTAAATTCATCCGGATTTTTTATCGCATAGTCAGCATAAATACTGCCACGGTGACCGGCTCCAATCAATATCGCTGTAACAGGCTTGCTGAGTTTTTTATGAAGCGGGTTTTCAAAAACATCCTCATGAAGCCCGAATAACTTTGCTACTTCTTTCCAGCCATCAGTCACAGTATCAGTGACTGTATCAATAGCACCGTCTACCAGTTTGAATGTTCTTAGTAAATTTCTTGCCGAGATGAATTGTCTTAAGGACATGGGTTCGTGATTAGATGTTTTTATTTAAGACAGCAGTAAATTTTCAACCCTGAGTTGGCTTGTGGTTAATAAAATTAAGAAAATACAGGGTTATTATAAAAACTAACGACTGTTAACCTTTCGTTTATTCTATTAACTTTGCTGATTCTTTAAACGATTGTATGGCTAACGAATCACAGAATAAGATAAGAATAGTTACGGCCGCCTCACTTTTCGACGGACATGATGCCGCGATTAATATCATGCGCCGTATCATGCAAAGCAAGGGTGTAGAAGTAATACATCTTGGGCATAACCGCAGTGTAAAAGAAATTGTGGAAGCTGCTATTGAGGAAGATGTGCAGGCAATAGCGATTACCAGTTACCAGGGCGGGCATATGGAATTCTTCCGCTACATGAAAGATTTGCTGGATGAAAATGGATGCAGCCATATTAAAATATTTGGAGGAGGTGGCGGTACTATTTTACCCAATGAAATCCGGGAGTTGCATAAATATGGAATCACCCGGATTTATTCGCCGGACGATGGACGTAAAATGGGTTTGGAAGGAATGATTGAAGATCTTATAAACAAAGCCTCCCCAAACCCCTCCGAAGGAAGTGCTTTAGAGTCTTACAGTAATAACAGTATTCCGTTAAGCGAAACATATGACATTCGGAAAATTGCAAAAGCAATAAGTATCGCGGAGCAAGGCAAAGAATACTCTTCCTTATTAAAGGATATTATCAAACTTTCGGAATCCGGAACCCCCCTTAGGAGGGCGGGTTGTGTACTTGGCATTACCGGAACAGGTGGCGCAGGTAAATCATCTGTAACTGATGAAATAGTCCGCCGGTATCTTCATTCATTTACTGATAAATCAATTGCAGTTATTTCTGTAGATCCTTCGAAGAAAAAAACAGGAGGCGCTTTGCTGGGCGACAGGATTCGGATGAATTCTATACATCATCCACGTGCTTATATGCGCAGCCTTGCTACCAGGGAAAGTGACAGGGCATTAAGTAAGCATGTGCAGGAAGCAATTAATATCTGCAAAGGAGCAGGTTATGATTTTATTATTTTGGAATCGGCAGGAACCGGGCAGAGTGATGCGTCTATTCTTGACTATTGCGACGTGAGTATGTATGTGATGACACCTGAATATGGTGCTGCATCGCAATTGGAAAAAATAAACATGCTTGATTACGCAGATATAATTGTTATCAACAAATTTGACAAAACAGGTTCTTTAGATGCATTGGCAGAAGTTCGTAAACAATATAAGCGCAATCATCTATTGTTTACTACTAATGATGAAGAATTGCCGGTTATCGGAACGATAGCAAGTAAGTTCAATGATGAAGGTGTAAATCATTTGTTTGCTTTACTGCTGAAAGCGATTGAGAAGAAAACGGGTGAAAAGTTTGGTGAATTCAGTTTCAACGAAACAGCGAAAGTTTCCCAGGCGATTATTCCATCTGCAAGGGTCCGCTATTTAAGTGAGATAGCCAGCGGCATCAGGGATTATAATAAAATTGTAGAGGAACAATCCGCGATTGCCACAAAAATTTACCAGTTGAAGGGAACAATTGAAACGCTGAAAGAAAATAAAAACGAACCTGCAATTATTACTGAACTGGAAAAGAATGTTTCATTGCTTATTGACAAACTCGAACCTGTTTCAAGAAAACTGTTGCAGAAATGGCCGGATAAACTGAAAGCATATGAAGCCGATACTTATGAATACAAAGTGCGGGATAAAGTGATAAGCCAGGAAATGTTTACAACTAGCCTATCTGGTACAAGAATTCCAAAAGTTATATTGCCAAAGTTTAAGGATTGGGGTGATATATTGAAATGGCAGGCACAGGAAAATGCACCGGGGTTGTTTCCATTTACAGCAGGCGTGTTTCCTTTAAAAAGAGAGGGAGAAGATCCAACCAGGATGTTTGCAGGGGAAGGCGGGCCTGAAAGAACCAATAAACGTTTTCACTATGTAAGTTTTGAACAGCCAGCAAAAAGATTGAGTACTGCTTTCGATAGTGTTACATTATATGGAGAAGATCCGGATCCACGTCCGGATATATATGGAAAAATTGGTAACAGCGGGGTGAGCATCGCGACTGTTGATGACGCTAAAAAATTGTATAGCGGTTTCGATCTCTGCGATCCGAAAACATCGGTGAGTATGACGATTAACGGGCCAGCTCCAATCATTCTTGCTTTTTTTCTCAATGCGGCGATTGATCAGCAGTGTGAAAAGAAAATTGCAGAACTAAGATTAGAAAAGGATTTGAAAAAGATTATTGATGAGAAATTCGGAAAGCTTCCTAAGCCGGTATATTACAATCCTGCTTCGCCGGAAAGATTGCCGGACGGTAATGATGGGCTGGGACTGAAATTGTTGGGAATGAGTGGTGAAGATATTCTTAATACAGATGTATATGATCAATGCAAACAATTTGCATTGCAGCAGGTACGTGGCACGGTACAGGCAGATATACTGAAAGAAGATCAGGCACAGAATACCTGTATTTTCTCAACCGAGTTTGCATTGAAGCTCATGGGCGACGTACAGGAATATTTTATTCAAAACAAAGTGCGGAACTTTTACAGCGTCAGCATCAGCGGCTATCATATCGCGGAAGCAGGGGCAAACCCTATTACACAATTGGCATTTACCTTGTCAAATGGTTTTACTTATGTTGAATATTTTTTAAGCCGCGGAATGAATATTGATGACTTCGCTCCCAATCTTTCTTTTTTCTTCAGCAATGGTATGGATGCAGAGTACAGTGTGATTGGAAGAGTGGCGCGCCGCATCTGGGCAAAAGCTATGAAATACAGATACAAGGCCAATAAGCGTAGCCAGATGCTGAAGTATCATATACAAACATCGGGAAGGAGCTTGCATGCACAGGAAATTGATTTCAACGATATACGTACAACCTTGCAGGCATTATATGCTATTTACGATAATTGCAATTCCCTTCACACCAATGCATACGACGAAGCAATAACCACACCGACTGAAGAAAGTGTTCGTCGTGCAATGGCGATACAGCTTATCATAAACCGCGAGTTGGGTAGTGCCAATATCGAAAATTTTATACAGGGATCTTTTATCATCGAAGAACTGACCGATCTTGTTGAAGAAGCAGTAATGAAAGAATTTGATCGCATTACAGATCGTGGTGCCGTACTGGGTGCGATGGAGCGAATGTACCAGCGGAATAAAATTCAGGAAGAAAGCCTGCATTATGAACACATGAAGCATACCGGCGAGCTACCTGTAGTCGGTGTAAATACATTTTTAGGAAAAAAAGGATCACCGACTATTATACCAAAAGAAATAATACGAAGTACCAAAGAAGAGAAGGAGCAGCAGATTCAAAACCTGGGAGCATTTAAAAAAAGAAATGAAGAGAGGAGTGAGTTAGAATTGAGAAAATTAAAACAGGTGGCAGTAAACAATGAAAACATATTTAAGCAATTAATGGAAACAGTGAAGTATTGCTCATTAGGACAGATTACAAATGCTTTATATGAAGTGGGTGGGCAATACCGGAGAAGTATGTAATGTTTTGTATAAATACATACAACATGTAAAGTTTTTTCTCATTCAGTAGTTTTACTTATTTGGGAATTTTTAAACCGCAATACTTCCACCGCTTCTTTTTGCCTTGAAACAATTACACACATATATCCTTTGTGTATGATTGTATGCGGATAGCCGTATTGCCACCTTTCCATAAGCCATAGTCTTCCTTTCCATCCCTGGAAAGTTTCAACATGGGTAATTGTTGTAAAACTGTTAACGTTTTTGTTTCATTTGCCTTACTGCTGTAATTTACAGCCATCATTTCTATCTCATGGAGAAAACGACTTTTAAAAAGAAAAAATATTTCATTTCCTGCGTTTGTTTTTTCTTTTTGTTTCTTGCAGGCCGGGCACAGAATATTGATGCTACAATTGCGGAGTATGCTGAAAAGTTTACACAGGAACGGATGTACCTGCACTTTGATAAAGCTTCTTATTCGCCCGGAGAAACAATCTGGTTTAAGGCATATATGATGGAAGATATCCTTCCCGCTTTGAAGAGTAAAAACATATATGTA
>JAEUVI010000021.1 GCA_016787105.1 Chitinophagaceae bacterium
AGGCGATTGTACAGTAAAAATTTTTCGGGATATGGGTGAAGCATTTGTTGAGCTTCGCCAGGAAAATATACCAACTGATGAACATGGAAAACATAGCTGGCACCTTGGGTGCAAAACAGGGTGGGTATTTTATTTCGCCAATATGAAATCGATTTACGAAGGAGGTATTGATTTGAGAAATAGAAATACATTGCTGCAAGGTCTTGTCAATGCATAAAAACTATTTATGGCTTTCAATGAAAAATTAGCTGACAGGGTACGTGAAATTATTTCTTCGACACATAAAAATGTGGAAGAGAAAGCGATGTTTGGCGGGTTATGCTTTATGGTAAATGATAAAATGTGTGTGGGAGTAGAAAAAGAACGGCTGATGGTACGGTTGGATCCAGCCCTTAATGACGAAGTATTGGAAATGGAAGGATGTGCACCGATGGACTTTACCGGTAAAGTAATGAAAGGATTTGTGTTTGTAGGCATTGATGCATTGAGTTCAAAAAAGAAACTGGAGTACTGGATGAAGCTGGCGCTGGATTATAATAAAATTGCCAAAGCATCAAAGAAAAAGAAAACTGTAAAAAAGAAATAAGTCATGCAATCAAAAGCTGCGTCACCAGATACTTATTTGCAGGAAATTCCTGAAGACAGAAAAGCTGTTTTTCAAAAGTTACGTGCAGTAATCAAAAAGAACCTGCCAAAAGGTTTCCGGGAGGAAATGAATTATGGCATGATAGGGTATGTAGTACCACATAGCAAATATCCTGCAGGCTATCATTGCGATCCAAAAATGCCTTTGCCCTTTATGAACATAGCTTCACAAAAAAATTTTATTGCTGTGTATCATATGGGGGTGTATGCAAATCCTGAATTGCTGAAATGGTTTACAACCGCTCATGCTAAAGCATCGCCTAAAAAACTGGATATGGGAAAAAGCTGTATACGTTATAAAAAGCCAGAAGATATTCCGTTGGAACTGATAGGTGAGCTGGCTTCCAAAATAACCCCTGACGAATGGATAAGCATGTATGAAACTAATTTAAAACGCTAAACACAACTTTATGAAGTACCTGCTGCTGGTTTTAATTTGCATATCTGGCAACAGCATTTTCGCACAGCAAAAAGACAGCACACACAAAGAGTTTCTTGCTGTGCTTACGCTATCAGAAAAATATAAAGATGAGAAAAATTGGACACAGGCTGACCAGGCTATTGTTGGAGAACATTTTCAACGGCTGATAAAATATAAAAACGAAGGAACAGTAGTCCTGGCTGGCCGTACCGATTATGAAACCAATAATCCCGACATGATGGGGCTTGTAATATTCTATGCCAAAGATCTAAAAGAAGCCCGGCAGTTTATGATGGATGATCCTGCCGTGAAAAATAAAATCATGCTGGTGAAAGTACATCCGTATGGCATCGCATTGAATAAATGTCAATGATAAAATTTCCCGGTTCGTATTGTTTTAAACTGTCTGCAAAAAAATCCATTGAGATCAACCTCAATGGATTTTTAATTGATTTCTTAATAAAGTTTACTTAGCTGCAGAAAGAAGTATTTTTATTGCGAGTGCATGCTTTGCCTCCGTATTTTTTGGAACTGTTACTATCGTCTTATCTCCTTCTTTTTTCCATTTTAATTTTTTACTGCTGCCAACTAATTGTATTGCTGACCTGGCAGGTATATCAATTCCACTGAAAGAAATAGTTTGTGGTACTGTTTCATTTTCTTTCAATAGCCGGATGGCATAGATTGTTTTTCCATCTTTACTTTGGGTAAAACAAACATCGCCACTTTTATATGGCGCTATCGGTCTTGTCTTGTATATCGCATCGCCGTTTATCTTTAGCCATTCACCGATTTCCTTCATGCGTGTATAGGCTTCATTGTGCCATGCACCATCAGGCCCGGGGCCTATGTTCAATAGATAATTTCCGCCTTTAGCGACTATGTCAACCAAATTATGGATGAGGGTGTTAGTTGGTTTGTAAATATCATTTGGAACATAACTCCAGCTACCGGCCATTGTCATACAGGTTTCCCATGGATAGGGCAGTGGCTTTTCAGGAATTTGTTGTTCGGGTGTATGATAGTTTTCATACGGACCAGGCACCCAGCGATCGACCATTATAATCCCCGGTTGTTTTTGACGGCACATTTTTGCAATGCGTGCCATATCTACATCCTGTTCTTCAGGTAGGTTTCGCTGCCAGTCAATACTGGTGTCTGTTGTGCCTTTTGTTCTTACCCAGCCTCCGTCAAGCCAGAGGATATCCACTTTACCATAACCTGTCATCAGTTCTTCAATCTGGTTGTAGGTGAAGTCCTGGAATTTTTTCCATCGCTCAGGATATTTTTTGATTTCATAGTTTACGTTTCTGTTTTTTGGTGGGAAGTATGGCCACCAGAAATATTCGCTGTGCCAGTCAGGCTTGCTGAAATAAGCGCCGATATTAATTCCTTCATTTCTGAAGGAATTGAAAATCTCTTTTGTTACATCAGCTTTTGGATTGCTGTGAAAAGGAACCCATGACGCCGTGATTTTATAGTCAGACTGTTTGGTATCAAACATGTTGAAACCATCATGATGCTTGGTAGTGAATACCATGTATTTCATCCCGGCATCTTTGGCAGCTTTGGCCCAGCGGTCCGGGTCAAACTTTGTAGGATTAAATGTTGCGCCGAGTTGTTCGTAATCTTTTACATACTCATAGTAGTTTTGATAGTTTCCTTTTGTGCGCTGTGTCCATCCTTCATCTTCAGGGCACAGGCTCCATGATTCTACTATACCCCATTCGGAATACGGCCCCCAATGCATAAGCAGGCCAAACTTCCAGTCTTTCCATTCTTCCAGCTTTTGTACTGCAAGTGGGTCGGTTTCCGCTACGAATGGATAATTTTCCTGTGAAAAAATAAGTGATGAAATAAGACATGCAATTCCTGTAAATAATTTTTTCATAAATGATATGAACTGTAATGAAGAAATGATGTTAAGCATCTAAGTTAGCTTAACTTTACATAGAAATATTCTATTTTATAAAATGGGAGTACTACGCCAGTTAGCGGAATATTTATATATCAAGAAGAAAGATCCATCACGCCCCAAAAGTAAATGGATTGGATATATGCATGGCATCAACCGGCTGAGCATCCTGATATTTTTAATTTGTCTTATTATCCTTGCCTGGAAATTGCTCAGGAAATAAATTCCTTTTTTGTTGTCGGGTCAGGTTTATTTTATTTACAATCAGATATATAATTCCTGTTATTAGGCCAAAAAAACCTCCTATGTAGCTGAAATTATGTATTGAGCCAACAATTATAAAATTGTTTTTATCTACCAGTTGGTTGGGCAACCACCAATTTACTCCTGTTTTCACCAGATGTAATTTTCCATATAAGAACCCAGCCAGACCTGTAACGATTGCAACTAAAAATACCAGCGATATTGCTTTTCTTATTACCCTCAACATTATTTTATGGTCAGCGTAAATAAGGGCTGTTAAACCTAATCCAATGCCAATAAAAATTCCAGTCCACCATGTAGCTAGAAAGCCTATAAGTGCAACGGTATTCCTGTGACCTCCAAAATCTTTAGGATTAAAGCCAAACTGAACATACTTGAATTTTGTAAAATATTCCGGCGAGATTGAGAAAGTGATTTGATCGTGTATAATTCCATATAAGCCGGCCAGCATTGCGGAAATAAAAATAGCGGATGAGAAAACTCCAAACTTTCTCAAAGTCAAGTTAGTTTTGGTTAAGGCTTATTGATAAACTCTACAATTGACTTAGCGGCTTTTGCTGAAGCATTTCCACCCTGGCTCAATAAATGTGTTAAATCACTGTAATCTTTTTTCAACTCAGCAATTCTTGCATCATTATTCAGAATATCATTTAACTCACGGTGAAGATTTTCGGGTGTAAGGTCGTGCTGTATCAGTTCCTTTACAACCAACTTGTCCATTATTAAATTGACAAGCGAAATGTATTTTACTTTAATCACACGCTTTGCGATTTCATAAGATACCGCGGACCCTTTATAGCAGACAACTTCCGGTACGCCAAACAAAGCTGTTTCCAGTGTTGCAGTTCCGGATGTTACTAATGCTGCTTTTGCCTGGAGCAATAAATCGTAGGTTTTATTTTTTGCAGCGCTTACATTAGGATAGGCATCAGTAAAAGTTTTATAAAAAGAATCATCTAATGACGGAGCCTGTGCTATTACAAACTGGTATTGCGGAAAAAATTTAGTAGCCTCAA
>JAEUVI010000048.1 GCA_016787105.1 Chitinophagaceae bacterium
ATGGTTCTTCCGGGAAATTCAAAAATCACCTTTATTTCTTTTTATTCTATTAAATCATCCAAATCTTAATTCTGTATTTTTCTTATTTAAATTGTGCCGGGATCCCAACCCGCACGATACTCTCTGTCAAGAAACTTATTGGCTTCCGGCACATTGGTAATTTTTACATTGGCAGCATCATAGCGCAAAAGCTTACCTGTACGCAAAGCCACAGCATATAAGTTAACGGCTTCTGTGATAGCTTCTGCTTCACGCAAATTACCCGGATATTGTTTACCGCTCCTACATGCTTTCACAAAATCCGGCAATGCTTCTGATGTTTGTTGTACCTGGCTACGACTATCATCTTTTAATCCGACAGGTATATCCATTTTTTTACCGGCAATTATTTTTGGGTTCTGTCCATTGAAACCTGCCAGTATTTTACCACTGTCGCCAACAAACATCATTCCTTCCTGCTGCAATTCCTGTCCTTCATTGAGTAGTTCATCTGGAATCAGTGGACGCATACCGCCATCATACCAGCAAAGGTCAACAGGCCCACGGGTACCATTAGCCGGATATTTAAACCGTACTGAACTTGCCATCGGGAATGAAAAATCATTGGGTATCCGATAAGGAACCGGTCCTTTAAAACCACACACATGACTGCGGTGCGGTTCTATGATTGTTGGTGATGTTAATTGCAATGCATTGAAAACGGTCCATAAACTGTAATGCCCCATATCAGCCATAGCTCCGCCGCCAAAGTCGTACCAGCCACGGAATACCATGTGTGTATAGTTGGGATGATATGGCCGCATTGCCTCTGGACCGAGCCAAAGATCCCAATTAAAACCTTCCGGTACCGGCGGTGTGTCGGATGGCATCTCCGAATATTGTGGCCATACGGGACGGTTGGTCCAGTTATGCACTTCCGTCAGTTTTCCTATTGCGCCTGCATTAATCCATGCCATTATCAAATCCATAGATAGGTTGCTGTCCCACGGCACGAAATGCGTGATGGATTTATTATTACTCTTTGCCATTTCAATTACTTTCTTTCCTTCTATCAGCCGGTTTGAAAGTGGCTTATGTGTTATTACATGCTTATTACGCTTCAATGCAGCGATGGATAAAATGCCATGCAGGTGATCAGGTGTCATTATTTTCACCGCATCCAAATCTTTCTCTTTATCGAGTAGTTCCCGTACATCAGCATATGCAGCACAGCCTTTAAATTTTTGCGCTGGCCTTACATTTGCATAATAAGTGTTTACAATAGAAACACCATTATCTCTTCCGCCTGCTACTCCGTTATCACCACCCGGTTCCCAGTCTGGTTGATTAATTGTTTTACGCACCTCTCCTTTCAGATAATCTTTACCCCAGTCCCTGTACCCGCGTGCTTCTTTATTGGGATCGCAAACGGCTACTACCTGTATTTCCGGTACTGCAAGCATTGGCAACAACTCACGGATGCCCTGTGTGCCCACACCGATGTAGCCAAGTGTAATTTTATCACTGGGTGCAACAAAGTTTTTTCCTCCGAGAACATGTCGTGGTACAATCGTAAACGCCGCAGCAGAAGTAGCGAGCATTCCTACAAATTTTCTCCGGTTGATTTGATTTTGCCTGAGGGGTGTTTGTTGATTTTCTGTTTCAATGACGTTTGTAACAAAATCATTTTTCATATGCAATTGTTTAATCGTTGACGTGATGTTACTAAAGGTAATTTTCTTTTACTTTCATTCCTTAAAAAAAATTGACAACGATATAACTACCGTTGTCAATTTTTACATTCGTCAGCCAGCAAAAAACAAAAGCACTTATTTTTTCAATGCCTCTCTCACCTTCGGTGCAATCTTAGTACCGAAAATTTCTATTGACTTCATCAGCGATGCATGCGAAGGTCCGCCTACATCCATATGTGCTGAGAAACGGGTAAGACCAAACATTTCCTGCATTTGCAGTATTTTATCAATCGATTGATTGGCATCTCCGATTATTAAATGTCCATTCGGTCCTCTTCCCGCTTCATATTGCTGCTCCTGGAAAGGAGGCCAGCCACGGCTGCGGCCCACACGATCCATTTGTGAAGAATAAACAGGATAATATTCATCAGCCGTTTTCTCTCCGTCTTCTCCAAAAAATGCATGCATGTGTACACCTACTTCAAATTTGCTTTTATCATGTCCGAAATGATCATATACTTTTTTGTAGTATTCGAAGAGGGGTTTGAATTGTGCCGGGTTGCCACCGATAATCGCAAAGATTACAGGTAACCCGTGCCGGCCCGCACGTAATACACTCTCAGGCGTACCACCTACCGCAACCCAGATATTTAAATGATCATTTACAGCACGGGGCAAAACAGATTGCTCTGTCAATGATGCCCTGTATTTTCCTTTCCAGGTAATAGGGTTCTGTTTATTTATCTGTAAAAGCAAATCGAGTTTTTCTTCAAAAAGATTATCGTAGTCATCCAGCTTATAACCAAAGAGGGGAAACGACTCAATAAAACTACCGCGGCCTGCTACCAGTTCCGCACGGCCACTGCTGATTAAATCTATTGTAGCAAAGCTCTGGTATAGCTTTACCGGGTCAGATGAACTCAATACCGAAACAGCGCTGCCTAATTTAATTTTCTTAGTAACTGTAGCAGCAGCGGCAAGAATTATTTCCGGAGCGGAAACAGCATAATCGGGACGATGATGCTCACCGATACCATAAAAGTCAAGGCCTACTTCATCCATCAGCTTTATTTCTTCAATCAGTTCACGCAACCGCTGACCTGCATCCTGTGGTTTACCATTTTTATCATAATGATTGTCGCCAAACATACCAACGCCTAATTCCATAATTTTTTATTTAGGGAGCAAAGTTACGTGCAGGCTCACAGCAAAGCATTGATGTATGTTATTAAAAAGCCTTAGCAGGGATCAAGAGAATCCGTTTTATATTCTTTAACAAGTTGGAAGATATGAATTATGAGCTTAGCTGTATTGCTATTATCAAACTGAAAAAATTGAACCACATAGAAAAATAGCCAACATA
>JAEUVI010000052.1 GCA_016787105.1 Chitinophagaceae bacterium
CGATTGGGAAGGCCATAGCTTTTCATTTACAATTGCTATTGCCGGGGATACATTGGTTCAGACCGGGCTTGAAAAAATAGAGGGTACAAATATTGACCGGGTTATTTCTGAAAAATATGCCCGTGTAAAAAATTAGCCTTACAGGTAGGAATGCGGATGATATTTATTTTCAACAGTGCCGTCTTCATATAAATCAATGATTGCATAACCGGGAGGTGTTTGCTGGCAATAGTTTTTACCAGCAGAATTTTTGTCCCCTTCTTCCCACCAGAAACCGCTCATTGCCCCATTGCAGAAGTATTGAATATCGTTATATACAACACGATCGAGCAGGTGTATATGTCCGCTGATACATGTTTTTATTTTATCCCTGTGCTGGTAAAAAAGATCGACAAGATATTTGTAATCCGTATGCATACCACCTCCATCCAGATGAGTACATGCAGCCAGCAAAGGATAGTGGCTCATTATCAGCACAGGAGTTCCCGGAGCCAATGTCATTAAATCTTTTTCCAACCAACTGCGCTGGTCCGCATCCAAAGATCCCGCATTTTCATTATTACTGTCTAATACTATGAAATGCCATCCTTTTTTATCAAAGCTGTAATACCGACCTGGGAGCCCCAGCTTTTTTATCACATACTCTTTTCCATACATTTCATGTTCTTTAGTAGGCGCCGCCCACCACATGTCATGATTACCAAGACAACTATAGATTTCAAAATCGATAGTGTCTTTTGTACACTTTTCCCAGATATCCCATTGCTCCAGCACCCGCTCTTGTGTGATATGGGCATAATCCGCCGCATAAATTGAGTCACCGCCATTCAGAAAAAAATCAGGTTTATGTCTTTTTATTTCCTCAAGACATTGACGAAAACGGGAGGGAGCGTTATATTCCGGTCGTATGTGCACGTCAGTGATATGAGCAATTCGTAATATTTTTTTGCGCCTGGTTCGATTTGTCAAAACCCTTGCCTGTACTGCATCGGGGCCTGCAATGATAGCAGCAGACAAAAGCCCGGCCTGTTTTAAAACATCTCTTCTTTTCATTGATATAAAAGTTTTTTGAGCTTGCAGGCATGAAAAATAAAGAAAAAAAACATGCTACTGGTATTTTGCGATTGTGTTAACAGAGTTGCAAAGAATGACAGCGGACAAAAGTCATAGTAACATTTAAATGAAAAAAAATTACTTACTATTTTGTTAATTGGAGAAAAACAGTTTACCTTTCTATTCAATTTTCATAGGATAAGGTTTAATGGTTAGGTCTGTTTCTACAGACCTTTCTTTTTTTGTACAATCCTCTTTGGATTTTAATTCGGTTTACTCTTTCTCCTACGATATGATAAGTATTTTCATCTATTTAAATACAAGACCAAGAGTGATGCTGTTGAAATGGCTTTCGAAATAAAGCCTTTGCTGTTGTCTTTGTGCAGGAAAATTGTAATTTCCTTTTATAACTGTTTTCTATGCCACTGAATGCGGATACATTTACGGCTATAGCGCTTGGTATTGCTTTAAGTGCTGCTGCGGGCTTTCGTGTTTTTATTCCTTTGCTTGGGGCTTCTATCGCTTCCATGTTGCATTGGATACAACTGCCTGCTGAAATGAACTGGATAGCAGGCTGGCCTGCATTGATTTGTTTTGGCACAGCAGCTATTGCAGAGATCGCGGCTTACTACATTCCCTTTATAGATAACATACTGGATAGCATCTCTACACCCACAGCAATAGGTGCCGGCACTTTGCTGGCCTATTCTATATTCCCTGCAGGAGAAAATGATGCACTGGTAAAATGGGTGCTTGCATTTGTAGCAGGTGGCGGATCGGCTGGTATATTGCAGGCAGGTACGGGACTATTACGCTTGTTCTCTACAAAAACTACTGCGGGTACCGGCAATGCAATTGTTGCTACAGGTGAAAATGCTGCGGCTATCGTTAGTGTTTCACTAAGTTTTGTAATTCCTTTTATTATAGCTGCAGTATTGCTGCTTATTATCGGCTGGATAATAATAAAAATAGCAAAACGTTTTCTTGCTACCCGAGAATAAATTAAGAGTAAAATCATCTCAGCTTAATAATCGCTATTTTTTTAAATACTGATTAATTTTATTTATCCTTTTCCCTTCTGTTTAGGAGAAAAAATGAAATGGACAAAGCAAATTTAAAAATACAGTAGCGGTGAGGATTTACTAATAAATAAAAGCAGTAACAAGAACCGCTACTACGATAATGCTAACTACACGTAAAGAGGAATTAAATTTTAAAAAGGAACTGTTATGAAAAGCGAAGAAGCGGAAAAGTTGATAGCTGAATTTGAAAAAGGCACTTTGCCGAAAGAAAAATGGACACACCATGCCCATTTCGTAATGGCATTATGGTATTGCTATCACCTACCACTACCGGTTGCAGTAGCACGGATAAAGGATGGCATAAAACAATACAATATTGCTATAGGTGGTGTGAATACAGATGATGCAGGCTATCATGAAACGATTACCTTGTTCTATATCTATGCAATCAATCATTATATCGTTCACGCTATTGATAACAATAACCTAGATAAGCTACTTACTGATTTAAATGTTCAGCCTTTTGTTGCAAAAGATTTTCCATTACAGTTTTACAGTCGTGAACTATTGATGAGTAGCCGCGCAAGAAAAGGATGGATACATCCGGATAAATTCTCGTTTTGCTTTACTTTATAAAAATCAGTAAATTACTTTTGTTTGCAACTGTTAAATCAAGCCGGTATGAGAAAGACGATTCCTTTATTTGCATTACTGCTATTCGCTTATTCCTGCTCTCACAAGCTTTCACCAGATCATAATTGGGGAGATCGTAAATGGGTTTTATTCGAAATAAAAGGAAACCCTGTTCAATTAAGTGGCACCGATAAAGATGCGCATCTTGTATTCTTTGCGGCTGATAAACGATATGGAGGCAGCGGTGGCTGCAACAGGATTAATGGTATTTATGAAATAAATAATAAGAATAAGCTAAGCTTTGGTGAAACAGCAAGTACAAAAATGCTTTGTTCCGATCAGGCTTTTGAAAACAGTTTCATAGCAGCATTAAGTACGGTGAACAGTTACGAAATAACAAATGGCATTATGACATTGAAGAATGGCAAGGAAGTAGTGATGCGATTACGTTAAAACTATACCGCAGTTTTATCCAATTTTTTACCTGCTATAAATCCCAGAATAGCACCTGCGAGCAAACCTGCAAGCGTCCAGGGTATATTACCTTTAGCAGCAAAATAAGTAATCATCAGTCCTACGATAGCGCCCCCGATTGTAAAGACCCATACAGCTTTCCCTTTTGCTGTAGAAGAAGTGCTCTTTTCATGCGTATGTTTGAACTGGCGCAGGTGTTCTTTGTGTTTTTTGCGGTGATGTGAGCGAGCCATTTTTTTATTGAATTTACAAAAAAAGAAAAGATTGCAGCATAAAAAAACCGCCAGATTTTAACCGGCGGCCTTATTTGCTTTGTCGCAGAAGATTATTGCACTACTATTTTCTTTGTAGCAACCTGCTGATTGTTGTCACTTACCTGAACAAAGTAAATACCTTTCTCAATGTGGTTTGCAGAAAGCAGGATATTTACTGTCTGCCCTGCAGGCAACTTGCCGATTTCCTTTTTTGATATTGAACGGCCGGTAGCATCAGATATAATTACAGTAGCCTGACTTAATGCAGCAGCCGAACGAAGAGATACTGTACTGTTTGAAACCAGTGTTGGAAATACTGTAATACCCGTTGTCTTTGCATCTTTAACCTGGATGCTTATGATTGATGAGTAGGAAACAACACCTGTTTCATCTGTCATCTTAAGGCGATAGAATGATTTGCCATTTAAAGGAAACTCATCTGTATACCTGAAAGAAATATCTGCCTGGTAATTTAAAGCGGCATTTGCTTTTATCGAAGCGATAGTATTAAAGCTTACAGCATCGGCACTTCTTTCAATAGCAAAATGATCCGGGTTGCTACCCGCTGCTGTTCTCCAGGCAAGGCTTATTTTATTATTTTCTTCTTTCCCTGTAAAGCTCAACAGTTTGATAGGAAGTATAAAATTCGCCTGTACATTAAAATTAATACGATTATCTCCACTATTTTCATAATACTCTAATACCATATTATAAGAACCGGAAAGGGTAGCTGTATATGAACTTACATTATAAGACTGGTCAGCCCATTTATTGATAACCCATGTAGTACCACCGTCAAGGCTCAGGCGATATCCATCATCACCTCCAACGAAGAATACATACTGGCCCTGAGTAAATGTTTTTGTAAGACGGTAACGTACACTAAAACCTTCAGTAGTTACGCCTGGACAACTGCTGGTAGCGAAAGTTGT
>JAEUVI010000063.1 GCA_016787105.1 Chitinophagaceae bacterium
TAAGACTATGCTTACATAAGAAATCTTACACAATCGTTTGAGCGTTGATGATGAAAAAATTGATACAGAGTTTTCCGGAGTTTGATTCTACTCATAAGTAATTCTATTTCTCAAAATCTGCTGAACAATAGCCTCACCCAACGCCTCATTCAACAACCCGATATAAGGATCAATATCAATCAATGGCCAGTCTGTTCCGAAAAGAATATGATCTGCGCCAATCTTCCTGATTCGTTTCTTCAGTGATTTTACCGGATCCCAATCTCGTTTGCTTGTCGCCGGTTTGTAATCTTCATTTAAAGTAAGTGGCAATACAGCACTTAGTTCAAGGTATAGGTTTTTGCTGTATTGATTATTTTTATGAATATATGCAGCGAGAAGATTCAATGCAGTATCCATTGGTTTATCATACCCACCCCAGCCGGCCATATGCGCAATGATTACCTTGGTATTTTTTGCAAATGGCAATAACTGATTTAATAAAATTTGGGTATTGGCTTTTCCATTCCATTGCTGCCCGCTCCTGAAATGAATGATCATCAGCAAATCATTTTTATTTGCCAATGCAAAAACCTTTTGAAGTTGTGACACCTGCGCGGTATCAAACAGATCAATTTTACTATTTGCAAAATGAAGCTTGAGCCCGGTAAAGCGTTTGCTGTCTGCACATCGCTGAATTTCCTCCAAGGCATAAGGTTTCAAAGGATTAACACTCATAAAAGCACTTAGCCTGCCGGGATAGCGTGCCGCCTGCGCAGCCGTCCAGTCATTTTGTTTTTTTACGGCTTCATATTCATTTTCTATTGGCGTTAATGGCGAACCAAACCAATATGCGTTTGATAATAACCAGGCATTTTTGAACTGAGCCCTGTTCAACCGTTCAATGATTGTATCAGCATCAAAAACGATAGAATCCACTTTGGTGGGAGCCTGGCCGATAGCTTTCAACATCCGGTAGCCTAACTGCACAGTTGCTGAGTCCTGTAAGTGCACATGATGATCTGTATATCCATCGGGTTGAGCAGGCTGTGCTTTTGTATCTGCATTAAACAATAATAAAAGTAATCCTGTAATAATCTGTTTCTGGTATTGATTCATTGACTTAAATGTAATGCCTTTATTCTGCACAAAACCACTTCTCACGCAGGAAAGTACTTTCATCAGTTCCATTGCTGATCGTTTGCAAATTCCACAGTGGCTGATATTTTCTGTATTAACAATAACCGTGTGAAGTTTAACACCCGTTTACCTTATAGCCGACTGACAATCGCAGTAAAGAATGAACTTTTGTAACTTTATTCAGCAAGCTACCAGCACAGAGATATAGCATACAGGCAAATCTAAGGGCCTTTACAACAGGCGCAGCGGCACGACAACGGGTCAAACATTAAAACAGAAGTAACATGAGACAGATTCTTTTAATCATATCAATCCATTTACTCTTCTCGTGTAACAGGCACACAGATAATACTAAGGTTTTACAAAATCGTATCGACAGCCTTGAAAGCAAACTGGCAGACTCATACAAACCTGGCTTGGGCGAATTTATGAGCAGCATTCAGGCGCATCATTCCAAGCTTTGGTTTGCAGCACAAAACGAGAACTGGAAGCTCGCCGATTTCGAAGTACATGAAATCATGGAAGCGATTGAAGACATACAGAAGTTTGAATCAGAAAGAAAAGAAAGCCAGATGACAGGAATGATTAATCCTGCATTAGATAGTATAAACAATGCTATTCAAAAGAAAAGCCTGGCATTATTCAAAAGCAGCTATTCTTTACTGACAAATACCTGCAACAATTGTCATCGCATTACCGGCTTTGATTTTAATGTGGTTAAAATTCCCGATAGTCAGCCTTTCAGCAACCAGGATTTCAGGTTGAATGAACCAAAATAGTTTGAAAAAGATGACTCAACCATTTTATTCTCCGTGACTATTAATTTTTCTCCCGTCGCAAAAAAAATCTTTCTGTGATAGAGAAACCCTAAAGCTCAACGATAATGCCCCTGTAGTGAGCGACTGCATACTTAGGCTTTTATATTCTCTTATTCAGTGGTGAAAAATTTATTCAATTACAAACCATGTATACCCTTCCGGTTCAATCGTAAAACTCAAATCAATTTCATAGTTCCTGTTAAGCGTATACTTCCTGGCCGCATTTTCTTTTTCACGGATAGAGGCTGTTGTTGTTAACCCGGTGTAATACAAAGGAAGTTTTATAGTACGTGTAATTCTTTCTTTCAGCGGATTGTACAACATTACAAGTCCTTTTATTTTAGTTTGAGGGTTTACATGCAGTATCCCATCCCAATCGCGGCCGTCGGCACGGCGCAGGTGAATGATATCGGAGTTCATGATATCCCTGTATTTTTTATACCAGCTTACTACATTACTTACAGTTTGTTTTGTTTTTTCTGTATCATATAAACGTGGCCCGCGGTAACATGCCTGTACGCCGGCACCGTAATATTGTATCATCAGTTGTTCATAATCTTTTAAATGTTCGCTCAATGGTTCCAGCACAGCTTCAGGACCACCACCCTGATATTTTGTCAATGGCACAAAACCCCAGCTCATCGCTGGTGTTTTTTCCCAGAGACCGTCATAGATATTCTGACGATTTAAAATTTTTTGATTTTCTCTCGGTAACGAAAAATTCACCTCACGATAACCAATCGCGATTTTATTGGTGCCGTCAAGAAAATACCAATCCGGCGCATTCACATACACGCCGTTTTCATTACACCAGTGATATAAATCTTTTTGCAATTCCATTTGCCGCCATTGGCTATCATGTAAATCTTTATGCCCGGGGTGCGAAGTGGAAGCACATACATCACCAGGGTATGGGCCGTCATTTTCAAAAATGTCGAATCCTGTTTGGCTTATAAAAAGTTTGAGTTTTGCTGAATAAGCTAATCCCCATTTACTTCCGTAGCAGGGTGCATTACCAAAAAAAGCACCGCCTGGTTTGCCTGTTTTCGGATCTATCACATCATCTTCATCGCTGATGCGCCTCGAACTAAATAAGGAGTAACTGCCAATAAGTATTCCGTTTTTATGTGCATAGTCGGCAAGCTCTTTCCATTTCTTTATGTTCGCTGCATTTGTATCTTCCATATTGCAGTGACTACCGAAACTCAGAATCAATGCTTCATAGCCGGTAGCCTTGCATTGGTCAATTGCATTTATTACTTCCTGGTCGTTTTTACTTACGAGGTGCATGAAGATGGGATTCTCTGTCGTCCAGGGCGCCACCGTACTATACATTTTCCGGATAGCCAATCCCCTGCGTTCTCTATCATAGCTATCCATCAGCAATTCATGTGTGCGGGGTGATTTAAAAATTTCACCCGCTTTTACTTCAACAGCCGTTACCTTTTCGGGATACACTTCCAGCAACGCAGGTGTTTTATAATCATAATTTACCTGCGATGTATACACGCTATCCGTTTTCCAATGTGTTGTCTGATCGCTGATATCATAACGCATGGCATTGTTGAATGCATAATTTGTTTCCACGTAAATACCATGCTGTTTTTTCATTTGCTCCGGTGTGCCTACCACAGCGCTTTCTTCTTCTACCAATGCCAATGATTCATTTACTATGTTGCCGATAGTAATTGTATTGTTGCTGGCATTTTCAACAGAAATCCATTTTACAACTAATGGAATGCCATCGTATAACTCATAATTCACCCTTATAAGAACATTTTTGATAGCTTTTGACTTATATAAAAATGATAAAATCTTGCCTGACGGTTGTTTTTTACTGAATGTCCACGCTTTTGTTTTGCGGTTAAGAAAAGGTTTTAAGTCGCTTACACTATAGCTTACAAAGAAGAAATCATTTTCGCTGGTTTTGAAATCATCGATCCACTCAGGCAGTAGATAAGCGTTTTCTTTTTGTCCATATAGTCCGCCGATATTATACCCGGTACCATTGATAGTAATCCTTGCTTCCGGTTTTATAGCACGCAAAAGCTGCTGTCCATTACTCATATTTTTAAAATCGGTGCAGGCCACATTAGGAGAAAGGCGAAAAGTTCTTTTTACTAATCCATTATAAAAAATGAGATCCTTCTTATCCGCACTTTGATAAGCACCAGCTTTTATTGCAACAGGCTTTACCAGCCAGTCGGTAGTTGTTAACTTATCCGATTGCGGATTCCATGTTGGCAGCTGCTGGGAGTAAATAACAAATGGAGCCAGCAGTATGAGAGCAAGAATTTTTTTCATAAATAAATTATAAGTAAATACTGGTTAGAATTTTATTGTGTAGGTTTCGCCTCTTGCAGTATTAAAATTCAATACACCGTTTCCAAACGATGAACTGGCTTTTTTTCCTGCCTTGTCAGTTACTATGAGCTTCTGTGAAACTGCAATCTTACAAGGTTTTCCATGCAATGATTTTATCCGCACTTCATTTACTTTCCCATCGCTCCATGTAAAGTCAATTTCAAAACCATTTCTTGCACGCACTCCTTTTATGCTACCACTTTGAAATGAAGGCGATGAGGGTAGAGCTGGTAACAAGCGAATGATTTGATCTTTGCCATGACTTTGTACAAAAAACTCAGACATAGCAGCAGTCGCACCAAAGTTTCCATCTATCTGGAATGGCGGATGGGCATCAAATAAATTGGCATAAGTTCCGGCACCAGCATTCATTTGTATTTCGCTGCCTGCTGTAGCAGGCTCCAATAAAGCCCGGAGCATTTTATATGCATGATCACCGTCGCCCAATCTTGACCAGAATGCTATCTTCCAGGCACGGCTCCAGCCTGTACCAGCATCACCTCTTCTCTCCAGCGTTTTTCTTACAGCATCAGCCAGCTCCGGCGTATCCCATGGAGTAATTTCATCATAAGGATACAACCCATACAAATGTGACACATGACGGTGATGAACGTCTTGTTCTTTATAATCTTCGAGCCACTCCTGCAAAGCTCCGGTAACACTGCTGATTTGATTGGGAGCTAATTGCTTTGCAACGGCGATTAAGCTATCAGCAAATTTTTTATCAATGTTTAATGCGTATGCTGCTTTCGCTGTCCCGATCAATAACTCTCTTCCTATCTGCATGTCAATCGTAGGCCCCATACAGGTATTACCTGCTTGTCCGTTGGGCAATATATAAGTGTTCTCCGGCGAGTTAGAGGGTGCGGTTACAAGCCAACCATGTTTTGGTTCTTTTATTAAAATACTTTTGAAAAATTGTGAAGCCCCTCTTAATACCGGGTAATATCTCTGAAGGAAATTATTATCAGGCGTGAATTGATAATGCTTCAACAAATGCAGTGCGAGCCATGCACCACCTACTAATGTTGAACCCCATTCAGCGCCTTCACCAGGTGCAGTAAATCCCCATGGATTGTATATAACATGGGCAACCCACCCGTTGGTATTATAATAAGCCTTCGCTGTGCGTTCACCATATTTTGCCATCTGCTGCAATAGTGTAAATACCGGCTGCTGACATTCGGATAAATTAGTTGGATCGGCTAACCAATAGTTCATCTGTACATTGATGTCAATATGGTAATCGCCATTCCAGGGAGTCTGGTATTCTTCAGCCCAAAGCCCCTGCAGGTTAGCAGGCAATCCACCTGGCCGCGACGAAGATATCATGAGATAGCGGCCAAAGTTGAAATATAAACTTACAAGCGATGCATCTTCATGTCCGTTCTGAAATCTTTGTAACCGCTCAGGAATGGATAGCGTATTGTCTGCATTGTTTCCATTCAGCACTAACCGGCAACGATTAAAATAAGATTGATAATCTCTTACGTGATTAGCCAGCGATTGCATCCACTTTACTTTTGCAGCCGCAATATTTTGTTGTATCACTTTTGGCAACGGATCGGGGCCACGTTTTTCCACATTTGGCCAGTTGAGATTAGTTCCTGCTGTTATAATCAGCAAACATTCACTTGCATCTTTTACCTCGATAAAATTATCTTTTACTTTCAAAGAACCGCCAATAGGAACCACCTTCAATACTGCTGAATAATCTATTCCTTTATCACCGTCACCGCCATTCAATGTGCCGCCGAGTTGGATAAAACCATTTCTTACACTCACACTAGCCCTTTCTTCCCTCGATAATCCGACAGCGAATTGCAATGCATTTTTTTGCGAAGCAGATAATTTAATAATTATTGCTTGCTGTGGCGCAGAAACTATGGCTTCTTCTTTAAACTGTATTCCGTTTTTTTGCCAGCTTGTAATGCTATATGCACTATCAACATGCAGGGAGCGGTTGTAATTGGTATATGAGGAAACAGTGTCTTTCCATTGTATCCATAAATCTCCAAGTGTCTGGTAACAACCAAATTTTACATTGGCCCCGTTTCCGAAACCAGAACCATTGCCGGCACATACAAAATGCTCCTGCAATAATTTCTGAGCTTCAATATTTTTTCCTTCAAGTAATAATTGCTGAATGGGCTGTAAATACTGCCAGGCATTTTCTTTATTCGGGTTTTCAATACCACCCGACCACATCGAAATTTCATTGAGCACAATGCGTTCCCTGTTGGGGTTACCAAACACCATCGCACCTAACCTTCCATTACCCAGTGGCGAAGATTCGGTGAAATGAGTAGCCGGTTGTTTAAATTTCAATTCGACGTCAGGCTGTGAGAAAGAGATG
>JAEUVI010000094.1 GCA_016787105.1 Chitinophagaceae bacterium
AAGAAAAAATTTGAACTGATTGAATACACTGATGCGGATTATGCAGAAGAAATTGATCGCATTCGTGAGCGGTTTACACCTTTGATAAAAATCTGTAAAGAGTACGGCACCGCGATGCGCATTGGCACCAACCATGGTTCGCTCAGCGATCGCATCATGAGCCGCTATGGCGATACGCCGATGGGAATGGTAGAAAGTGCAATGGAGTTTTTGCGTATAGCGAGAGATGAAACCTATCACAATATTGTGCTGAGTATGAAAGCGAGTAATCCTCAAGTCATGGTACAGGCTTACCGCTTACTGACTAAAACAATGTTTGAAGAGTTTGGTGAATGTTATCCGTTGCACCTCGGCGTAACAGAAGCGGGTGATGGTGAAGACGGAAGAATAAAATCAGCAATTGGTATTGGTACATTAATGGAAGATGGATTGGGAGATACCATCCGCGTTTCATTGACGGAAGATCCTGAATTTGAAATACCGGTTTGCAGGGATATAGTGAAGCGCCTCCCTAACCCCTCCGAAGGAGAGGCTTTAGTGTCCTATAATGATAAACTTTCTTATAACCCTTTCGAATATAAAAGAAGAGAAACATTTGAAGTAGGTAATATCGGCAACAAGCATGTGCCGGTTGTGGTAGCGGACTTAAGCAAAATAGAAAAAATTACGCATCAGCATTTACAACGTGTTGGCTATACTTACAACGAAACAACAGATAAATGGAACATCAGTGATGCGGCTGCTGATTATATTTTTACCGCAAACCAAATATTAGACTTTGAATTGCCCGGAACACTGAAAGTGATTGTATATAAGGAAGCATGGAATAAAGCTGCAGATAAGACAAAGTATTTTCCAATTTTTGAAGCAAAGGAATTTTTGAATTTATTAAATGGTTCAACAGAAAAGCGTTCTGCATTAAACTTTGTTATGCTGGATGCAGACGTTCCTGGAAGTAGTTTGTTGAATGATTTAGAAATTCATTTGCGTGATACAGAGGTTTCAGCTACTGTGGTTTTTTGCTTAAGTACTAAAAATAAAAATGCACTGCAGTCTGTGCGAAGGATGTTTGTTGAATTGCAAAACAGGAGTATTAAAAACCCTGTGATACTTATTACAGACAGTAACTGGCAGACAGCGGACGAGCATTTAATTCATTTTGCTACAGAAACCGGGGGCTTATTTCTGGATGGTTTTGGCGATGGTATTTGCCTGGGTATGACAAAGAAAAGCTACGATGCAATGAGCAAAAACCTGAATGCGTCGGGGAGAAATTATATTAACAACCAATCGGCGGAGCAGTTTATAAATAATACAGCATTTACAATATTACAGGCTACACGCACACGCATTTCAAAAACGGAATACATCAGTTGTCCTTCCTGTGGGCGCACTTTATTTGACTTGCAGGAAACAACTGCGAAGATCCGTTCACGTACCAATCACCTCAAGGGCGTTAAGATTGCAATCATGGGTTGTATTGTAAACGGTCCGGGTGAAATGGCCGATGCCGATTTTGGTTATGTTGGCAGTGGCCCGGGTAAAATCACATTGTATAAAGGAAAAGATATTATTAAGCGAAATGTAAGCAGCGATATAGCTGTAGACGAGCTTATTAATTTACTGAAAGAAAATGATGCCTGGATAGCGCCTTAAAATTTTTTAGTGATGAAGAAAAATTATTGGCTGGTTTTATTTGTTTCTTGTCTTATTGCCGAGCTCTTGTTGACATATACAGGTAATGAAACCCTTCGCTATATAACCAAGCCATTGCTTATGCCCTTTTTGTGTGCATATTACCTGGCAGCGGTAAGGAGTACTGCAGGCTTTAACCGTAGCATCATTGCCGCCTTATTTTTTTCATGGCTTGGAGATATCCTGCTTATGTTTGACTCAGGAAGTTCGTTATTTTTCATATTAGGGTTATCGTCTTTTCTGATAGCCCACATCTTTTATATTTTCTTTTTTCATGCTGTACGTATTGCAGAAGCTATTAAGCCCAAAGGATTTTTATTAATCCCTGTTGTTGTTTATTACGCTGTTTTAATCAGTATTCTTTCGCCTGGCTTAGGCGATATGAAATTACCAGTAAGAGTATATGGAGTTGTTATCTGTTTTATGCTCATGCTTGCCTTGCATATGTTTTTTATAAAAAACAAAAAAGCCGGTTTACTAATGGCATTCGGCGCTTTCCTGTTTGTTATTTCAGATTCTATTCTTGCAATTAATAAATTTTATGCATCCTTTTCCCAAGCAGGAGTATTGGTAATGCTTACTTACGGCATCGCGCAATTATTGATTATAGAAGGAGCGATAAAGTATAACAGCGGAATCGCTAAAACCGGAAACCCCAGCTAACACCTGCGAATGGCAGGAAAGACGGACCATCTTGCCCAAAACCAATGATAGGGGTAAATGCCACACGGAATGCAAATCCTTTTTTCCCTAATGGCTGTTTACGAAAGCCGAAAGATAAAGTGCCATATGTCGGGTTGTCGCTGTCAAAGAGATCCAGGCCAGGCGCATAAGTAACGCCTCCGCCTATTTCAAAATACTTTCCTTTTGTACCAATCAGGTAATTGAGCTGTACGGGCAATGCAAAATAACCGTCTCCATCAATGGACGCACCGCCGATGCCAACACGCATGCCAATGCCGTTTTCATGTTTGCCAAACCGCCCGTCGTAATTAAATGAATAAATGATACCAGCACCACCGAGTTCAAAATACATTTGTGAAGCATTTGCCGATGTTTTCATCGGCCGTTCATTTCCCTGCGAATACACAAGGGTACTTATAGTAAGTAAAACGAATGCGAAAAATACTTTTGCAAGGGCAGCAGCTTTCATGTTTAATGATTTGTGTTATGACAATACCTTTCCCTTATATGTTGCGTTGAAAGAGCTAATTTTGGTCATTTAAACGAGAAAGTCAAATAATTTCATGCAACAAGCAGATTTCCTGGTAATAGGTTCGGGTATTGCAGGTTTAACATATGCGCTCAAAGTTGCCCGTTATTTTCCTGATAAGCAGGTAATGATAATAACAAAAGCGGCTGCTGACGAAACCAACACGAAATATGCGCAGGGTGGTGTAGCGGTTGTAAATGACCTGGAGAAAGACAGTTTTGAAAAGCACATAGAAGATACTTTAATTGCCGGGGATGGATTGTGTAACGAAAAAGTGGTAGAAATAGTAGTAAAGGAAGGACCGGAACGTGTAAGGGAGTTGATCGCCTTAGGGGCAAGATTTGATAAAGAAAAGGATGGTGATTATAAGTTAGGAAAGGAAGGAGGTCATTCAGAATTTCGCATCATTCATCACAAGGATATTACCGGATGGGAAATGGAAAGGGCGCTGTTGGAAGCTGTATCACAGCAAACAAATATTCATATTGTTAAGCATTGTTTTGTTGTAGATATCATCACACAGCACCATCTTGGTTACCTGGTAACGAAAGCTACACCTGATATAAAATGCTATGGCGTGTATGTTTTAAACCGGGCAACAAATAAGATTGAAAAGATACTTGCCAAAACAACATTGCTTGCTACAGGTGGAAACGGACAGGTGTATCGTACTACTACAAATCCTTCTATTGCTACTGGTGATGGAGTGGCAATGGTATATCGTGCGAAGGGAAGAATTGAAAATATGGAATTCATACAGTTTCATCCCACGGCATTGTATGAGCCGGGATTGAGAGGCCAGGCTTTTTTAATTACAGAAGCAGTGCGAGGCGATGGCGGTATACTTCGCAATAAAGATGGTGAAGCGTTTATGGAAAGATATGATCCACGGAAAGATCTTGCACCACGCGATATTGTAGCACGTGCGATAGATAGCGAAATGAAAAGAACAGGTACTGAACATGTGTGGTTGGATTGCCGGCATTTCGGAAAAGAAAAATTTACAGAACACTTTCCGAATATTTATGAAAAATGTCTTTCTGTTGGGATTGATATTACTAAAAACATGATACCCGTAGCGCCGGCAGCGCATTATAGTTGTGGTGGTATAAAAACCGATGAGTGGGGAAAGAGCTCAATAAAAAATTTATATGCATGCGGTGAATGCTCGAGTACAGGTTTGCATGGCGCCAATCGTCTGGCGAGCAATTCATTACTGGAAGCAATGGTGTTTGCCCATCGCTGTTATATTGATAGTGTAGAAAAAGTAAATACGGATGCTAAAACGTCTTTACCTGCGAATGATCTGGCAAATGTGCCTGACTGGAATGCACAGGGAACAACTGAACCAAAAGAAATGATCCTCATTACCCAAAGTTTTAAAGAGCTACAGCAGGTAATGAGTGATTATGTAGGTATTGTAAGAAATGATATTCGCTTGCAACGTGCGATGAAGCGATTGGATTTATTGTGGGAGGAGACAGAAAAATTATATGAAAACAGTTCTGTATCACCGCAACTGCTGGAGCTGAGAAATATGATCACAGTAGGTTATCTTATTGTAAAAGGAGCTTCTTTCCGTAAGGAAAGCAGGGGTCTGCACTATAATACAGACTATCCTGGTAAGAGTGAATTGGTGCAGAATATTGTTCTTTAATAAAAAATGTAACCGTGTTTTTTTATTACCCTGTTTACTGGCTTTTATACCTGGCTTCTTTATTGCCTCTTCGGGTACTTTATTTTTTATCTGATTTTGCTTTTTTTATCCTTTACCGTATAGTTGGCTATCGCAAGGAGATTGTGTATAGCAACCTTAAGATAGCTTTCCCGGAAAAGAGTGATGCGGAAAGAAAAAAAATAGCGAAGGAGTTTTATCTCAATTTTACAGATACATTTATTGAGATGCTGAAGATGATTTCTATCAGTAAGGAAGAAGTGCGTCGAAGAAGCCAATGCGATTTTGCATTACTGAATAACCTGATTGAAAAAGGCTATAACATACATATCATGGCGGGTCACCAGTTTAATTGGGAATTTGCCAACCTTGCATATGCATTGCATTTAAAAATTCCATTTGTAGGTATTTATATGCCCGTAGGCAATAGGATCATGGACAGGGTTTTTTATAATATGCGAAGCAAATTCGGCACGATTCTGATATCAGCACATGATTTCAAACATAAGATGCATGGCGTATTTTCACAACAATACCTGCTTGCGCTGGCCGCAGATCAAAACCCTAGTAATCCTTCACGGGCATATTGGTTACAATTTTTCAGTAAGCCTGCACCATTTGTAACAGGCCCGGCGAAAGGAGCAGTGAAGAATAATACTGCCGTTGTGTATGTGGGGTTTCATAAGGAAAAAAGAGGCTATTATTCATTTAATGTAAAACTTATAACAGAAGAAGGTGTTTTGCATACACCTGAGCAACTGACATTAATTTATAAAAATACATTGGAGCAAACCATACGTGAAAACCCTTCCAATTACCTGTGGACACATAGAAGATGGAGACACGAATGGAAGGAAGAGTATGGGGAGGTGATGAAGTAAAAAGCGGCATTTTAAATACCGCTTTATTTCATAGATGATTAATGGTTGGTCTTTAACATATTTCGGATGGGTTATCCTCCAAATAGTTTTTCTAAGCCTAACGATATTCCAAGTTGTAGTTGAAGAAAATGATTGTAGTACTTTTCTTCTTTTATAAAGCCAGGTTTACCAAGATCATAAAACCTGAATTTCCCTGTTTGATAATTATAGCGGAGCCTGAAAAATGCGCTGTTTTTACTGTCTTTCCCCCAGTCTTTACTTAGCGTAATCCTTGTGAAGTAAATAGGATTTTGTTGTCGGTTATATTTTTCACCAATTGGAAAGGCAATTGCTCTTTTTTCCTCGTTATCAAGCTTAAAGACATCGTATTGTTTAAAAAAGTTGTCTTTTAAAAAGAACTTCATATAACCGAATTCAGCTTCGATATTGAGTTTTGTGGCCCGGTCAAGCAAAGATTTGGCATAAATACTCCAGCCAGATGAAAAGGAGTAGACACCCCTTTCGGTCTTTTGTTTTGTCGTTATTGTATCCAAAACTTTATTTCGAACAATTGATCCGATATATTCGATGTGAATACGCGTATTTCCAATAAACAATGCAAGCAGTATTAGCCGTGTTTCTAATTTTTGAGCGGTATACCTATGAATATCGAAAGAGCTGATGACCGGGCTTAAGGAGGTGTCTTTCGTTACTGTTCCTGAACTATCAACGTTCCGAATAGTTGTCGAAACAGGAAATAATAGGCTGTTATTATCTCCGGATTTTTCAATCCGGTTAAAAAGAATATTGGGGAAGAGTATTGAACGAAGCGGTTGTATCGCGAAATTCTTACCAAAAATCAGATAGCTTTTTACAATCGGCCATTTGAATAAGAATTGTTGTTGTAATATGCCATTAGGCCTGTCGTTGCTAAAACCCAGGAAGTCGGTAAATTGGACAAATTCTGTTTTAATGGTATTAGAAGGGTCTTTTTTCCATTTTTTATCATCATCCTGTATTGTTACAATAATAATCGAATCGGCTAACACATCTGCCTCTAAACTTTTAAATTGAAAATGAAGTTTGATGGTTTCATCCTCTTCTGCGAGTGCGTCATCGAGTATGTGTATTGAATAAATTTCCGTATATGCGTTTATGGAAGCCAGGAAAATACCCGGACCTGAGACTATCGTATAGTCATTTATGCCTGCCGTTCCCTCATTGCGGTCTAGTACAGATATTGCCAATGGTTTCCCCTTATTTTTAGAAGTCACTAAAATTTTAAGTACCTTAAAGCCTGCGGCGTTTTTTGTTTCTTCAACTATGTAGGTGGATTTATCAA
Source organism: Chitinophagaceae bacterium (assembly GCA_016787105.1). GTDB lineage: Bacteria > Bacteroidota > Bacteroidia > Chitinophagales > Chitinophagaceae > JAFDYH01. Next base: position 6,786 of record JAEUVI010000094.1, read on the forward strand.
AATCAAGTGACTGAG
>JAEUVI010000139.1 GCA_016787105.1 Chitinophagaceae bacterium
ATAAACTTAACAGTGTTAATAATGAGAACGATATTAACCAAGCCAAAGAGAATTACTCAGATAGCTGTTCTTCTTGCTGTATCGCCGACCCTGTTTTCACAAAACAACATTCTTGACAGTTACATTGATAGCGCTTTTAAAAACAATATAGTGTTACAGCAAAAAAATATCTCTCTTGAAAAAGCAAGCTATGCATTGGAAATAGCAAAGGGATATTATTATCCGACTGTAGCATTCCAGGCGGGCTATCAAACAGCAGGCGGTGGACGCGATATATATCTGCCGTTAGGTGATTTGCTTAACGAAGCTTATGCTACATTGAACCAGCTTACACAATCAAATAAATTTCCGCAATTAAAAAACGAACGGATCAATTTTCTCCCGGAAAATTTTTATGACGCAAAATTCAGAACAACTGTCCCGATTATTAACAGCGACCTGAAATATAATAAGGAAATAAACAAACAGCAGGTAACACTCAGCGAATATGAAATTGAAATTTATAAAAGGGAATTGGTAAAAAATATTAAAACTGCTTATTTCAACTATCGCAATGCGCTTGAAGCTATCGCAATTTATCAAAGCACATTGCAACTGGCGAATGAAGGAAAAAGAGTGAATGAAAAATTGCTGGAAAACGGAAAAGGCTTGCCGGCATATATTCTTCGCTCAACAAGTGAAATAGAAAACGTAAACGCACAGATAACAGCAGCAGAGCAACAGGCTGCAAATGCCAGGATGTATTTTAATTTTCTGCTGAACCGTAACCAGGATGAACCAATCAGTACCGAATACAACACTGAAAATGAAATAAAGAATATTGAAGGCTTGCTTGCCCAGCGTCAATCGCCGGTAAACCGTGAAGAATTAAAAATGCTGCAAGGGCTTGTTTCACTAAATGAAACAGCCCTGAAAATGAACAAAGCTGTTTACTACCCAAAACTGAATGGATTTCTCGATCTCGGCTCGCAGGCCCAAAACTGGAAATTCAATTCGCAATCCCGGTATTATATGGTAGGGTTGCAATTAGATGTACCCATTTTTGCAGGTTTTCGCAACCGGAATAAAATAAAACAATCAGGACTTGATGTAAAAAATGCCGAACTAAACCTGGAACAGGTAAAACAACAATTACAACTGGCAGGAAATACGGCATACAATAACCTGGTTTCAGCTTACCGCTCATTTCAGTCGTCACAAAAACAACTGGAAGCTGCACAAACCTATCAGCGATTAATAGAAAGAGGATACAGGGAAGGCTCTAATACATTCATTGAAACAGTAGACGCAAGAAACCAACTAACGCAGGCGCAGCTTTTAGTTTCTATTAATCAATATAAAGTTCTTGCTGCTGCAGCAGGTGTGGAAAGAGAAACCGCTTCATTCAATCTTAACAAACTATAAAAGGATTTACGATGAAACAAATGTCATTCTTCGTATCGGGCATCTTACTGATTACAGCTATAACTGCCTGCCAAACCAAGGCCAGTACGGAAAAAGTAACAGATGAAATAATTCCTGTAAAAACCATATCACTTCAACAGGAAACAGTACAACAAACTATTTACGCGTCTGGGCTCTTCACAACAGAAGATGAAACAAACCTTTCATTTAAAACAAGTGGTATTATTAATCGCGTACTGGTCAAAGAAGGTGATGCAGTGAAACAAGGACAGTTACTCGCTACCCTCAATCTTACTGAAATAAATGCAGTAACAGAACAGGCAGCGCTTGCTTATCAGAAAGCTGAAAGGGATTTCCAGCGTGCCAGTAATTTATACAGGGACAGCGTCGCCACACTTGAACAAATGCAGAATGCAAAAACTGCATTGGATGTAGCAAAGCAACAGTACAACAGTGCTGGTTTCAATAGAAACTATTCAGAGATACGTGCTATAAAAAGCGGTTATGTACTTCGTAAATACCTGAATGAAGGACAGTATGCAAGCGCGGGAACTCCTGTACTGCAAATCAATGGTGCCGGTCAAAGTAACAACTGGGTTTTAAAAGTTGGTGTCAGCGATTATCAATGGGCAGCAATAAAGGTTGGAGACAAAGCAACGATTACAACCGACGCAGCGCCGGGCAAACAATTAGAAGCAAATGTGGCAAGAAAGCCAGAAGGTATTGATCCCGCAAGCGGCACATTCGTCATACACCTGAAGCTGACAGATAATAAAAATGTACCACTGGCAGCAGGATTGTTTGGAAAAGCAGCTATCACCCCTGCTCAAACAACCAATGCATGGGCGATACCCTATGATGCCTTGCTGGATGGCGATACAAACAACGGTTATGTTTTTATAACAAATGATAAAACTACTGCGCAAAAGAGAAAAGTGGAGATATCAAAAATTGAAAATGGCAATGTAATTATAAGTAGTGGGTTAGAAAATGTGAAAGCATTGATTGTATCGGGAAGTGCATATTTGAATGAAGGATCAAAAATAAAAGTAAGCCCGTAGTAGGTATGCCACAAAGGCGCGAAGACAGGAAGAGTATGTT
>JAEUVI010000170.1 GCA_016787105.1 Chitinophagaceae bacterium
ATAAGGCACGCATTGGCTTTCACAATGATTGTTTCCTGGCAAGTGCAGATGATTATGGAACATTTTATGATTATGGCAGTTCGTCTTCTCCGAAAGTTGCTGCTAATAAAGTAATGCGGCTTTACTTTGAAAAAGATAGCCGGTATGGCCCGGTTGGTGGTGAAACATGTGATGATACATTCAGTCCGCAAAACGATTGCGCACCTGCAGGTCATGCAGAGCAGGAGATGGAAGCAATGCACTATAGCTTTTTAAATACTGCTTATAATAACCGGGTAAATAATGATTGGGATTCGATGGGCTGTATGAATAGTATCAGGCGTCGTTTGGGATACAGGTTTGTATTGACAAATGCATTGTTTCCGGCAAAAGCAAAAACAGGAGCTTCTATTGCATTCTCAATTAATCTTACTAATAAAGGTTATGCGTCGCCTTATAATCCAAGGCCGCTTGTGCTGGTATTCCGTAACATGCAGGATAAAAAAGAGTATTTTGTAAAATGTAAGGACGATCCGCGCTTTTGGTTTAGTGGTACAATTCAATGGAAGGAATCAATTATACTCCCTGCGGATTTACCGGCTGGGTCATACGAATTATTTTTACAATTGCCCGATTCCTATTCTTCTCTTTCAAAACGGCCGGAGTATTGTATCCGTTTAGCAAACAAGAATGTATGGGAGGAGTCAACCGGATACAACCGTCTGGATGCCTTTATAACAATACAAGATTGATCTTTAGCCGGAATGAAATACATTCGGAGACAATTATCTTTCATTATTTTACTTTTTATTTATGGCAGTATCCCGTCGCAACTTTGCTAAAAATGCAGTAGCAACAATTGGTTCGTTAGGCCTTTCTTCATTTACAGGTGCGAATCAATTTACAGATCAACAGAAAATGAAAGTAGTTTGTGTTGGCGGTCATCCTGATGATCCGGAAACTGGTTGTGGTGGTACATTGGCTAAGTTGATAGCCGCAGGCTGTGATGTTACTATTATCTATCTCACAACTGGTGAAGCAGGAATAGTTGGCGTATCGCATAAAGATGCTGCGGCAACCCGTAAAGCGGAAGCCGAAGCAGCTTGCAAAATATTAAATGCAAAACCAATTTTCGCCGGTCAGGTAGATGGCGATACGCTTGTAAATACTGAATGGATAAAAAAACTAAGTGAATTAATTGCGAATGAAAAGCCATCTGTTGTATTTACACACTGGCCGATCGACTCGCATAAGGATCACCAGGCTGCGAGTTTTTTAACCATACAGGCATGGATGCGGGCCAATAAAAAATTTGATCTTTATTTCTTTGAGGTTTGTTCCGGTTCACAAACAACCGGCTTTCGCCCGGATACATACATTGACATTTCGGATGTGCAGCATTTAAAAAAGAAAGCAGTGTATTGTCATACCAGCCAGGACCCGGATGCTATTTATTCTTCAAAAGATTGCAATCATGCAATGATGGAAAAATTCAGGGGAATTGAGATGAATGTAAACGCAGCTGAAGCATTTGTAAAAATGGAAGGAGCATCAGGGCTTCAGAATATGATGAACAAGTAGGATCCACGTATGTAACGGATTTTTTATTTCAGCCACAGTTACCCGGGAACAATTTATACGCTCATAAAGCGGAGGCTAAATTCCTGCAGCATATAGGGATTTTAGCTTTGAAAATTAATTTTCAGAAAATATTGAAAATATAAAAATTACTGTTATTTTTGTGCTGTCAATGCAGGCAACCCAATAAAAACAGTATGAACACAGCTGCTTATATCATTTATCTTTTTATCACTTACATTATCACGGTTCATGTTGGCCTGGCTTTTTACAGGAATGGGAGAGTGTACATTCTCCGTCTACTTGACAATGATGAAAAGCTGACAGACGCCATTAACAATACACTACTGGCAGGGTATTACCTCGTTAACCTGGGGTATGCTGCCATTATGATCCGGCTTTGGAAAAATTTAAACACATGGACGGATGTCTTTACAAGTATCGGCAGCATGACCGGTAAAATAATGCTGACACTCGCTATCATGCATTTTGCAAACATGGCTTTCATTTTATTCCTGAGCTATCGCAAACATCGTTTAGTAAACAATAAAACTTAAGTATATGAGAACTCCTCTAAATTTCACCGCTTATCTTATTTACCTGCCCGTTGTAGTTATCCTTACATGGTATGTAGCGCACATTTTATTTCGTAACAGTAAAGTTTTTATGAACGATATCTTCAATGGTAAAACTGATATTGCTACCTCAACCAATAAGTTATTTGAAACCGGTTTTTACCTTTTAAATATTGGCTTTGCATTATTGATTATGGAAATCGCAGTTGATATAATGAACAGCCGTAGTATGCTGGAAATACTGAGCAGTAAAATCGGCGGTTTCAGTATATACCTTGGTGTTATGCTGTTTTTTAACATGTACCTTTTCTTCCGCGGTCGCCGTATATCTAAAGAAAGGGCAAGACTCGCAGAAGCTTTTAAAAAAATTCCAGGTAGCAATCCTTTGTAGCAGTTATACACAGCAACAAAGCCCCGCATTAATACGGGGCTTTTTCTTTTGGCAAAATTTATTGGCGTGTTTTGATTTCTTCGCTAAATTTCCTGTGCTAAAAAAATCAATATGCCCAGACTCATGAACGGAAAAGCAACATTTGTAACTTTTGTTTCTTTCTTTATGGTTAACTTTTTATCTGCCCAGTTATTAAAAGTAGGAGTTGTAGGGCTCAATCACGATCATGCACATGAAATAGCTTCCCAGTATAAAAACAAAGAAGTAATTATTCTTGGAGTTGCTGAAAACGATCCTAATTTAATCGCCCGGTATAAAAAGCAATACGGATTACCTGACTCTATTTTTTACCCTGATCTTGCTACAATGCTGAAGCGTATTCCGAAACCGGATGCAGTACTGGCATATAATGCCATTGCAGATCATATTGATGTAGTGGAGCAATGTGCACCAAAAGGTATTTCAGTTATGGTAGAAAAACCGCTGGCTACAACCGTACAACAGGTTGAAAGAATGGAAATGCTGGCAAAGAAAAATAAGATACACTTGCTTACTAATTATGAAACGACATGGTATGGTACCAATCAACAGGTGTATGAAATGGTGAATAAAGAGGGTATTGCCGGCAAAATAAGAAAGATGGTAGTGCACATGGGCCACCAGGGGCCACGTGAAATTGGTTGCAGTGAAGAATTCCTTAGCTGGCTTACTGATCCGGTTAAAAATGGGGGAGGCGCACTGATTGATTTTGGCTGTTATGGCGCCAACATTATGACCTGGTTGATGAAAGGAAAAAAGCCAATTTCAGTTTCAGCAGTAACCAAGCAAATAAAACCTTCAATCTATCCTAAAGTGGATGATGATGCAACTATACTGATTGAATATGACGATGCAATAGGAATTGTAGAAGCATCCTGGAACTGGCCTTACGGTATAAAGGATCTTGAAGTTTTTGGTGAAAAATCGTACCTGCATGCGCTCAACAGAAATGAAATGCTGAGAAGGGATACGATTAAATATTATAACGTGGAGGTAAAGCCGCCTGTGTACAAAAACAACCTTACTTATCTCACCGCGGTGTTGAGTGGTAAATATGACCCAGCAAATGATCTTTCATCGCTGGAAAATAATGTAATGGTAGTGCGGATATTGGATGCTGCAAGAAGGTCGGCTAAAGAAGGAAGGAAAATTGTTTTATAGATTGATTGAACTGATAAATAAATCCGCCCTGCTTATCTACAAGGGCGGATTTTATTTATAAAAAGGAAAAGACAATGCCGATTAATATCGTCCATCTTTTTTATCCATACCACGGCCGATACCATAACCAATTACACCTCCTGCCACACCGCCGATAACGCCACCAACCACCCGGTTTCTTTTATTAATCAATACACCGGCTGCTGCACCGGCAACAGTACCGATCGTTGCAGCTTTTGCAGCTTTACTCCAACCTTTTTTCTGGGTTGCTTTTGCTGGATGACTTGATTCGGAAACCATCATTCCGTCATCATTAATTACGCGTTGATTTTTCGGAACTACCTGTTTGTGGTAAACAACTGTTTTTGCTGCAGCAGGTTCCGCATTTTGTGAATAATACATCGCTAACGCTTTTTGTTCGTTTAGCGCTTTGAATTGCTGAAATGCTGCGAGGCCTGTTGTGTCAATAGCCTGAGTTTTTGTTTCAACTGAAGGGCTGCTTTTGCAAGCGACCATTAAAACCGGAACTGATAAAAAGAGTAAAAATTTTTTCATAACAATGTTTTTTAAATGAATGATTGAATTACACCCACTATATGAAAAGCACGTGCCAGAGTAATGCACATTGTTAAAACAAGGCGTTCCTTTGCATTAACTATCTGCGTTTCAATTTATTTATCTGCGATGATTTTAACATCCCGGGTATACAGGGCGAAGCTGTTTCCTATTGTCATTTTGTTTAACAAAAAAATATTTAATACTATTTAAACCTTGCAGGTGTCTTTTTTAATTTGATGCAATGCTTTTTTCTGTGCCATTTTATATTGTATCTTCCACGATAATCATAACTGCTGCAACTGCTCATGGCTAATACAGAATCATCCCAGGAAAAACTTGGCTTCTGGACAAGTACCTCACTCGTTATTGGTAATATGATTGGCGGAGGTATTTTTTTAATGCCCGCTGCTCTTGCAGCCTATGGTGGTATCAGTTTGCTGGGATGGGTTTTTTCCGCCGCAGGTGCATTTTTCATGGCAAGGGTATTCAGCAATCTTAGCAGATTGTTGCCGAATATAAGTGGTGGCCCGTATGCGTACACACGTCGGGGCTTTGGTGATTTTATGGGCTTTCTTGTAGCATGGGGTTACTGGATTTCTATCTGGTGCTCCAACGCGGCTATCACAGTTTCCATTGTAAGCGCTTTAAGTACTTTCATTCCTGCACTCAACGGTAACCCTTATTTATCTGCTATTACCGGGTTAAGTATGATCTGGTTACTTACTTGGGTAAATACAAGAGGTGTAGTGGCTTCAGGAAAAATGCAACTGGTAACAACCATTTTAAAGATTGTGCCATTGATACTTGTCGCATTTGTAGGAATATTTTTTATAAAGAAAGATCATTTTATTCCATTTAACATCAGCAATGAATCTGATTTTTCCGCATTAACAGCGACTGCGGCCATGACGTTGTTTGCTTACCTCGGGTTGGAATGTGCTACAATTCCTGCCGCAAATGTTGCTAATCCTGAAAAGACAATTCCCCGGGCAACGATTACCGGTACTTCTGTCGCTACATTTATTTATATACTCGTTACGATAAGCGTATTGGGAATTATTCCTGCGAAAGACCTGCAACAATCAGTAACGCCACTTGCCGATACGGCTGCAGTATTATTTGGTCAGAATGCACGGTACTGGGTAAGCGCAGGAGTGGTAATAGCCGGATTTGGCGCATTGAATGGATGGATAATGATACAAGGCCAGATACCTGCTGCTATTGCAAAAGACAAATTATTCCCTCCCATATTCGGAAAGGAAAATAAAAAAGGTGTACCGGCTTCCGGGATTTTAATATCAAGCGTATTGGTATCGCTGCTACTGATGATGAATTATACAAGCGGTTTAGTCAGCCAGTTTAAAGCATTGATACTGCTTTCTACACTTTGCAGTCTCGTTCCTTATCTTTTTTCTATGGCAGCATACCTTGTAATACGGATAGAGCGAAAGCATATTTATAAAAAAGACTGGATAGCTTCTGTACTACTCGCATTGGGTGCATTCGCTTTTGCATTCTGGGCGATAGCGGGGGCGGGACAGGAAATTGTTTACAAAGGGTTCTTGTTGTTGTTGGCAGGTGTTCCTTTTTACATCTGGATAAACAGGAATAAACAAAAAGAAGATTAAAGAAATACAATGTCTGCAACTTATCAATCAGAATTCGGGAAGCTCCGCTCAGTATTTATAAAAAAAGCAACAGATGCTTTTATTAATGATGGGCACATTGAAAAATACTGGCAGCAACTCAATTATCTTGGTAAACCTTCAATGGAAAAATCAAACGCAGAATACGAAGCTTTTGAAAATATTCTGAAACAACATGATTGTAGTATCTATTATTTACCGGAAGATAATACGGTGAATATGGATTCAATTTATTGCCGTGATGCAGCTATCGCAACAGATGCCGGAATGATTATCTGCAATATGGGTAAAGCGGCGAGAAGTAATGAACCAACTGCGGAACGAAGAGCTTTTGAATTAAATAATATTCCTGTGCTTGGTGCTATTACAGCACCAGGGACTATTGAAGGCGGCGATGTTGCATGGCTGGATGAAAAAACGCTGGCTGTCGGCCATACTTATCGTACCAATGAAGAAGGGATCAGGCAGTTGAAAAATTTTGTAGAACCACTCGGCGTTGAAGTAATCGTTGTTCCATTGCCACATTATAAAGGCCCTTCGGATGTGTTCCATTTAATGTCAATCCTTAGCCCGGTTGATAAAGATTTGGCTGTTGTGTATTCTCCGTTGATGCCGATAGTATTTCGTGAGCATTTATTAAGAATAGGGTATCAATTAGTGGAAGTGCCCGATGCTGAATTTGATTCAATGGGCTGTAATGTATTGGCATTGGCGCCACGTGTGTGTTTAATGGTAAAGGGGAATCCTGTTACCAAAAAAAGAATGGAAGATGCAGGCTGTAAAGTGATAGAATATGAGGGCGATGAAATAAGCGTAAAGGGTGGCGGTGGACCAACCTGCCTGACCCGGCCATTGCAACGTTTGTCAGAAATCACTTATCATTTAATCAAATGATTTTTGAATTATTTATCTCTTTTAATAATTTTTTCATTTTGACATTTTGTTTATGTAGTAAAAAAAGACTTGTCAAAATTTTTTATAAACAGTAAATAATTACTGAGGCTGGTAGCGGGGCGCAATAATTTCAAGAGCGGCTGGTAATATGCGTGCATGGATTTTATTGGTCTTTCCCATGTATTCACCATCTACCTGGAAATGGGCCTTGCGTCGTGAATGTATTTCAAGAGATGAAGCCTGGAATAATTCTGTTTTTGATGTGTCAAAGGATGAATGTGTAAACCGCATTTTAAATATTTCTTTAAACGATATTTTTTTAATGATGACTATTTCAAAAAGATCGTCATCTAATTTACCTGCGGGATTTATTACTACTCCTGTACCGTACTTTGTGGCATTGGCGATTACCACCATCGCGGCTTCGCGTTGTATAAGCTTGTTGTCTGCCTTTATTCTTACTTTAAGACGGTTGTGCGCCCACAGTACTTTCCATGCGGCTTTTACATAGCCCCACATGCCGCGTCTTTTTTCTGATTCAAATTTTTTTACAACGAATGCATTAAAACCGATATCGCTCAGGTGAATGCATTTTTCATTATTTATTTCTGTTAAATGAATTTTCCTGGTTGATCCTTTTGCGATTATATCCATGGCCTCAGCCGGTATCACAGGTATACCCAACTCGTTTGCCATACCATTGGCAGAGCCAGCAGGCAATAATCCTATTGGTAAATTCATGCCTTCCGTACTTTCAGCTACCAGTTTTAATGTGCCATCACCACCAACCGCGATAACCCGGTCGGGCTTCGCTTTTAATATAGTATCTTTTAATTTGCTGGTATTATAAGCTTGGGACAACTCGAATAGCTCAATAATAAAAGAGGATTGCTGGAAATAAGTTTGTATTTCCTGCTTCCAGTCCGTTTTGTTATTACCCGAACCGGGGTTAATGATAAAAAGTAATTTTACCGGGTTGCCAGGCATATTATTGGAAGATATTTTAAAACAACCTACATGCAAAATTGTTTCCACGATGAGTGAAAAAGCGGCTGTAAAAATATATCATGGTTTTGGACATACGCACAGTATGCATGTATTCGGGCATGTATTCAAAAAAGCAGTTCGGCCCGGTAAACAAAATGCCTCTTTTTTTACAAATATTTATGGACTAATAAAGTTGTTTTTTGTAGAGCCGGTTCCCCATATCGATGTTTCATTATTATCCCAACAGCAGCGGATAAACGGAAAAACGGAAGACGATGGTTTTTTCAAATTCGAATGGGATTCAGATAAGCATATCAGTGCCGGCTGGCATTCGGTGCAGGTCGCAGCGATGGATAAAAAAGGAAATACAGTTGCCAGTGCGGAAGGTGAAGTTTTTATTCCGCATATTACCCAATATGGATTCATTTCTGATATTGATGATACGATACTTGTTTCACATTCGGCTACGATGCGAAAAAGGTTGAAGGAGCTTTTTGTAAAATCGCCGGAAAAAAGAGAGTTGTTTGAAGGTGTAGCAGAGCACTACCGGTTACTGGCTGCTGCACATACAGCGTCCTCAACACCCAATCCTTTTTTTTATGTGTCCAGCAGTGAGTGGAACCTTTATGATTACCTCCATGTTATTTTTTTATCGCATCGTATGCCGGAAGGCATTTTTTTGCTGAACCAGGTAAAAAGATGGTTTGAGCTGTTTAAAACCGGGAAAACAAAGCACGAAGGAAAACTGTTGCGGATATTGCGCATTCTAAAGGCCTTTCCAAATCAGCAATTTATTTTGCTGGGTGATAACTCGCAGCAGGATCCGGAGATATATAAAACCCTTATTGATAAATACCCTGATCATTTTCATGCTGTTTATATCCGTAATGTGAACCCTAAAAAAGAAAAAACAACTATCTCCGTACTTGATAAGATCCGGGAAATAGGCAAGCAGACCTGCTTTTTTGAAACAAGTAAGGAAGCTATTGAGCATTCCCGGCAAATCGGCCTGATAGAATAGCTGTTTTTAGACTGGCTTTGTATAAACCAGCCAAAATCTGCGAAAACTACAGCAGTTCATTGCCTGAAAGATACCGTTCGTTAAAGCAAACAGGCGTTTGGCTAAACAATGCAGGTTTTAGCGTTTAAATAGTATTAATCTTGTGAAGGTTTTTCAAAAATATTGTCTATCGGGGTGGATGTCTATCTGCCCCTTTTGTTTTTTTGTATCAATTCGGCTTAATTTTCCTTTAATTTTTGTCAAACTATAATATATATGGGAGTCTTGTTCCTGGTACTTACAATATTAGCCGAAAGTTCAGCTGTGATTTTTATGAAACTCTCCAATGGCTTTCAGCATAAAGCATATTCCGTAGCGGCAGTTGTAACTTATTTACTGAGTTTTATTTTTCTTACTTATGCGTTGAAGACATTGCCGATTGGCCTTGCAAATGCAATATGGGCTGGTGCCAGTACTGTTGTGGTTGTGTTGCTTGGTATTTACTTGTTCAAAGAACAGTTGAGCGTTTTACAAATCTTTTTTCTTGCCCTGATTGTGATTGGGTTGGTAGGGCTGAACTTTACAAAACCGGCTTAATTTTTTTTCAATAAAGAAAATTGATTTTCGTGGCAACCACCCCAAGAATAATTCCGATTAAATTCAACAGGTACTACAACCAAAATCACCTTTAATCACTAATCTGTCTGAACATGAAAAATCGAATTCTGCTGATTGCCGCTGTCCTTCTTTTTGCTGGTATAGCAATGACGTCCTGCAGTAAGGAAAAAATAAATGAAATAGTAGCGCAACATTCAAGAGAAAATGCAAAGTCGTCTGGCTCATCTTCTTCTGACGACAACTCATCATCTTCTGAATATGGCCATTGCAGCAATAGTGGTAATAATAGCGGAAGTGGAAGCAGCCATAACGGGAGTGGTAATTAAGTTTTACTAAGCTATACTTTTCATGAGCAGGTAGTTAATGCCTGTTCATGTTTTCATACAGGAAATCGGCAGCAAACTGCCCGGCTTCCAACCATCTCTTTTTTGTCTTGCTACCCGCCCATAGCGGATTAAAACTCTTTTGCAATTCGTGTCCAAAACCATCATAGAGTTTCAATGCAGCTGGTATACCGTGAGTTGTTGTATTACGGAAGATAACCTTGCTTCCATTTACCGGGCCTTTACTTTCAGGAGATACAATTTTATCCTTGCTGCCATGTACCATTACCACAGGTACTTTGGCATTTTGTAACCATGTGCTATCTAATATTGCTCCCCAGAAGCTAATAACCGCAAAAACGTTTTGGCTATTATATGAACGATCTAATGAATCGTATCCTTCCCGGTTAATCATTTTGGCCAAATCATACTGGCTGCTATATACAGCCTGTAATGCAGTGATGGCGCCTGCAGAATTTCCCGCGAGAATAATATGGTTTGTATCTATGCGGTATTTGTCACTGTTTTTTTTGAAAAATGAAATTGCAGCCTGCACATCTTGTATGGCTTCCATGCATCCTTCTACGAGGTCGGGAAATTTTCGCAATGGCTTCTTTTTACTAAGCCTGTAGTTGATTGCTGCGCATACATAACCACGCTGTGCAAATGTTTTACTCCATATCGGAGTACCGTTAGATGTTTTTTTGCCGTACTTAAAACCGCCTCCATGCATCCAGGTGATAAGTGGCCGTAGCGTGTTGTTGTCATCTTTCGCCTCGTAAATATCAAGCAGGGAATATTTTTCCTTTCCAGAGGGGGAGTGGGTTGTGTATTTTATATTTTTTGAAATGATTACACTTTCAAATACGAGGTCTTTGTATCTGAGTTTTGAATCCTGTTGCGAAAAGGCTGATATACTTACCAGGAAAAAACAACAAATCCCGGCAAAAGAATTATACATGATTCGGTTTATCGCAATATACGATGGAAGCCTGTGATCAGATAAATGAAAGCTGGCTTCTTCTTAATTCCGGTCCCTTCTTCTTTTTTTCTTATCTTCTATCACCATGAATGTAACGGGTTGTTTACGGTAGGCTTTTACTTTACGTCCTTCCTGTTCAGCAGGGCTCCACAATGGTGATTTTCGTAAAATCCGGATTACTTCCGTCTCCATACCATATCCATTTTTTGTAAGCGCTTTGAAGTCGGAAAGCTTACCATCTTTATCTACGATGAATTGCACCCAAACGGTATAGCTGCCTGCCGGGGCGCCTCTTTCCACAGGAGTATTAGGGTTTAAATTTTGTTCAAGAAAACTCCTCCACCCTTGCTCTCCGCCTGCAAAAGATGCCTCAATTTCTACTTTGTCAAAAACTTTTAAGGCATTTGTATCTTGTTCCGGAACGGTATCAATCCGCATATACATACCTGTGGTAGATTGTATTGATGGATGAGCGTAAATCAAGTTGGCAATCAACAATGCTATTGCTGCAAAAGATATTTTTTTTAGTGAAACCATACTGACAATTTGAGGTAAGATAAAGAATAATATTTCTTTGTGCAAGCGAATTTAAATATTCAAAACTGGTTGAGTGTCCGGTATTCAGACTTTCATGTAAATTGCAAACGTATGTCACTCTTCACTGCATCAATCAATTCCGGCAGCAATGGTAATTGTTATTACATCGGAAACAAAGACGAGGCTATTCTTGTAGATGCAGGTATTTCCTGTAAGGAAACAGTGCTGCGTATGGAGCGGATTGGGCTGCAAATTGATAAAGTAAAAGCCATCTTTATTTCTCACGAGCATATTGACCATATCTCAGGCGTCAATATGCTTTCCAAAAAATATAATCTGCCCGTTTATATAACTGCGCAAACATTAAATGGGTCGGGATTAAAATTGCGAAGCGACCTTGTATTTTCATTTGCTGCAGGGCAAGCGGTACAAATCGGCGGACTTTCTGTAACAGGATTTACCAAAAAACACGATGCGGCCGATCCTCATAGTTTTATTATTTCTCATCATGATTTGCATGTAGGTGTATTTACAGATATCGGTTTTGCGTGCAAAGAAGTAATTCAGTATTTCAGGAAATGCCACGCTGCTTTTCTCGAAACCAATTATGATGAGGATATGTTGATGAACGGACATTACCCCGAAGTTTTGAAGAAACGAATTTCTGGCCGCAAAGGACATCTTTCAAATGCGCAGGCACTGAAATTAATGTTGTCGGAAAAGCCAGATCATATGACACATCTTTTTCTTTCACATCTTTCGAGGGAAAATAACAGGCCCGAATTAGTCTATAACCTTTTTGCGCCTTATGCAGGCAAAACAAAAATTATTATCGCCCACCGCGATAAAGAAACCGAATTATATAGTATCGTGAACTTAGTAAGAAGGCAGCTTTCGTTATTCTGAGTTTATAAGTGATTTTACCTATTGTAGGTGTTGGTGCTGCAAATTATTTTTGTCACGGATAATGGTTTAATTGTATGATTGACGACCCCGCTTTGTGCGGGGTTTTCTTTTATGTTGGCGCAAAAAAAACATCATAAGCAAGTGGCTTATGATGTTTTCAAAAATGATTTCGGAAAAATTATTTCGCAGGTGTTATCACAATGTTTCTGTACTCAACCGGGCCATGATCGCCCTGGATATAAATCGGGCCTGGTTCGCCTTCATTGCTATCCAGTGCGCCGCCTGTTATACCGGGTATTTCAGATTTATAGATGATTGTTTTGCCATTAGCGACAACAGTAACTACTCTTCCTACAAGTGTGATATCATACGACTGCCACTCGCCGGGTGCTTTCGCCATCATTTCAAGTGGTTTGATAAATCCATATACAGCACCCAGTTGATCTACTGATGCTTCCATTCCTTTGCTATCAGCTACCTGCACTTCGTAGCGGCCACGCAGGTACACACCGCTGTTGCTATGCTCCGGATAACGGAATTCAATATGCAGTTTGAAGTCTGTAAATTTTTGATCAGTAACCAGGTTAGCGCCTGATTTCGGGCTGCGCAATATACCGTTCTCCGCTAACCATTGATTATCCTTACCATCAGCAGCATGCCATCCTGTTAGATCTTTGCCATTAAACAATTTAACCGGTTTGCCCCATACCGGATCTTTTTCACGTTTCAATGCAGGGGCACGTACACCTGTCCAGTTATAAGTTTTACCATCTGTATACAGCATAGTGCCGGTAAGCTTGTCATTTTCCAGGGTAGCTTCAAAAACGATATCCTTATCAACCGGTTCCCACTGACGTGGAATGGTAAAATCCATTTTGCCATCTTTGAAATTAACTCTCGAAATAGGACGTGCACTGCCTCCCATGCCAACATACTGGCCAATAAGCATACTCGCACCTGAGTGGCGGACTTCAAGCCAGGATGGATAACTTTTCCCCCCCATATCAATTGTAAGATCCCACCGGCCTTCAATTGTTTCGGCAGCAGTTGTTTTTACTAAAGGTGTTCCTTTTGCGTTAGCTGCAAATACGACAAACAAAAACGGCATTGCCAATAACAATACCTTGCGTGAAATGTGGTACATAATGAAAGCTGTTAATTGTGATGTTAATGAGTAGAAACAGGGTTCAATTTACTTATTAATTCAATGCAACGCATTCTGATTTATAATCTGAATTATTATTTCGTAAGGCCTGTTTTTATTTCCTCACACATATTGCGGATGCGTTCGTAAGATGATTTAGTGTTTTTGTACCAAGACCTCACTAATATTGAAAACACCCGGCTCAGGTTTTATATGAAAGAAAGTTTTATCATCTGAGCTTTCATATCAGTGTAAAGGCATTTTTGGAAAAGAATTTTATTTCAAGGTATTGCTATTCTGTTTTTCATTACATTTCAAATTCCCAAACCGTTCTGTATGTGCCTTTTTTTTCAACGTAGGAAAGAAAAGAATTGTAAAATGCATCCCCACCAATAGTAGCACTGTCACCAATTACGATGAGCTGTTCTTTTGCTCTTGTTATGGCTACGTTCATGCGGCGGTAATCTTTAAGAAAGCCAATATCTCCATCATCATTGCTGCGTACAAGGGACAAAATAATGGCTTCTTTTTCCTGTCCCTGGAAACTATCAATAGTACTAATGCGCATTTCCTTTGGTAGTACTTCTTTTGCAGCTGTAGCTTGCCCTGAATAAGGTGAAATGAATGCTGCGGTTCTGGGTTCAATTGTTTCAGTTTCCAGTAATTGCCGCACAATATTTAATTCTCCTTCGTTTTGCAGGCTTATTCCATCCGGTCCATGTTTCTCATTATAGCCTGAACCTGCAGTGTCAATGAAAGTAATATGTGTGCCCGTGTTGGTGAGGTGACTGGCTGTTAGCAAAAGATCGTTATAAAAATAATTACTGCTGAAACCAGCAATGGCTTCCCGCATCCGGTATTGTGTATTGAGCAGGTATACTTCTTTCACTGTAGCAATCGCTGTTTCAAGAATAGATTGATTGAAGCCAAGCGTTGCGGCTTCATTGCTTAATACTGTGGGAGGTAATTGCCAATGATCGCCGGCAAGCACTATTTTATCTGCGAACGGAAAAATACACCAGGCCAATGGCTCAATACATTGCCCCGCTTCATCAATTATCAGTGTCTGAAAATGAATGTTTGTTATGTCTGCGTCATACAAGCCGATAGGTGTGCCGGCGATTACTTTTGCTTCTTCAAACAGTTTTTCTTCATTATAGTGCTGCAGTTTTTTTATTTCTGTACGGATGTTTTTTACTTCTTTGAATAAAAGATTCCGTTGTTCCCGTTCTGATTTTCCAAAACTGCGCTTGTATTTTAATGCCATGCGGCGAAACTCTTCGGCACGCATTTTTAATTGCTTGATTTCTTTTTGCTGTTTACTGTTATTCAACCTGCCTTCGGGTGTATGGGGGAAGATTAACTCGTCTGCTTTGCTGGCATTGCCAACCCTTAATAGCTTTACTCCCTGCTGAATAAGTCCTTTGCATATATTGTCTACAGCAGTATTACTGGGTGCTGATACTAACACTTTTTCTCCCGATTTGATCAGTTCGATAACAGCTTCAATAAGTGTAGTTGTTTTTCCTGTTCCCGGTGGTCCATGTACAATTGTTATTTCTTTATTCTGCAGGATGGCATTCACAGCCTGTTGCTGACTTTCGTTTAATTTTTTACTTTGAAAATTTCCAGAAATTCTTCCTGGCAGGAGCGAATTTGTATTTGCAGTAAGGTCGTGTAGCTGTTCAAATAATTTGTAAAGTAGTTTATTGCTTTCCAGTTCGTTCAGCACTTTTTTCATGATGCTGGTAGTACGTGTATCCGGCGCAAGTTTTATTCCAACCCCATTGTCTTCAATCCAATCCGGGAAATCAGGTGCAAACAGGCGAAACTCGCCCGACTTACCATCCAGGTTCATTAACACACCCTTTACAGGTTCTTCTCCTGCAATAAAGCATTCAATTGCTGCGCCATCCCTGAAAAGATTAGCTTCAGGTGGAAAACCAAGCTTGAAACTTATTTCCGGGTAATCAGCGTAACCAAAGTTTTTGCGTGTTACAATGATTGGGTGAAGTGCAAGTCCTTCTGCCTTCAGGCTTTTCAATGTATGTTGTTTATCCAGGCTGTAACGCTGTGCCTGTTCTTTCTCTTCAAGTTCAATACATTTTAAAAGCGCCTGGATATGTGGGTGCATGGGCGAAAGATAAGATGTAAGAAGTGGATAAAAAAATGCAGATGCCTGGTAATATATCTTCGCATTTCTAATAATGACTTAAATTCATTTGTATTAATACTGATGTAAATCTTATTACTATCTTCAAAGAAATAATTCAGTAATATGAATAAAGCCCTCTTTTCGATTGCAACGCTTCTTATTTCCTGTATTATTAGCAATGCACAGAATAAAAAAAATTATGAGATATATGCATTGAAGTATGCTACCCTGGCACAGCCGTCGCCGATAGCGGAATGGGTAGCAGGCGGGCCACAGAAAGATAGTGTTGATATTATTTTTATGTTTTGGCTGATAAAAGATAATGCAGGGAAAAATATCCTGGTTGATGCCGGTTGCTCCGGCGACTTGCAGAACGCGAAAGATTTTGGCTTATATAAAGTAACAAGGCCCGACTCCGTCTTATTGCAGATAGGAGTGGAGCCTGCATCCATCACAGATATTATAATCAGTCATCCGCATTGGGATCATATTGACGGCATAAAATTTTTCCCAAATGCACAGGTGTGGATGCAAAAAGAAGACTATAACTATT
>JAEUVI010000175.1 GCA_016787105.1 Chitinophagaceae bacterium
GGGAACAATTCTAAATAATGGAGGTTATATCTGGATTGCAATGGATGGAGATCAGCCGGTAGGTTCTGCCGCATTGATAAATGAAGGACACGGCCATTATGAGCTTGCGAAGATGGCTGTCACTTCTTCTTACCAGGGAAAGGGCATCAGTAAATTATTAATTGAAACCTGCCTGGCAAAAGCAAAAGAAATAGGCGCAAAGAAATTGCTTTTATTTTCCAATCATCAATTAATGACAGCTTTGAAACTGTATGAAAAATACGGTTTTCACCATGTTGCCGTAAAAGATTCTCCTTTTCAAACTGCTGATGTGAAAATGGAGATGGAGATGGGTTAGTTCGCTTTCTCTAGGCCTTCGTGGAAAAATTGCAAAAATTTTGTTATTGGTTTCTAATTTTTTGCCAAAAACAAAATCAAGTAAAAAGGCTACATTGATTTATGTAATTTTTTGTTCCAGCGAATCTTTCTTTAAAATTTCCAACTTAAATTAAATAATAAGATGAAAAGTCTGTTTCTTTCTGCGATAATATTTATCGCTTGTTCAGCAACACATGCACAGGATCGTTCAATTAGCAATCCTTATCCCAAAACAATCAACGTATCGGGTAGTGCTGATATGGAGATTGTTCCGGATGAAATTTATGTACAGGTAGATTTAAAAGAATATAAAAAGAAAGGAGAAAATAAAGTCGAATTGGAGAAAATAAAGGCTGATTTCCTTTCAAAGTGTAAAAGCGCGGGAATAGAAGATTCATTGGTAAGTATCGCTTCCTATGAAGGAACGAATTATAACTATTGGCTGATGCGAAGACAAAAGAAGAATCCTGATATGTTTGCAGGTATTGCATATCAAATCAAATTTCGTGATAGTAAAAAGATGGATCAGTTAGTGGAGTTATTGGATGATGAAGCTACTGCGAACTTCAGGATAGTAAAAGTATCGCATAGTAAAATTACAGAATACCGGAAGCAGTTAAAGATTCAGGCTATAAAAGCAGCCAGGGAAAAAGGGATATATCTCTCGGATGCAATTAATGAAAAAATGGGAGAGGCTATTACCATTACTGAGCCGGAAGAAAATCAGCTTTCAATCTATGAGAATGAACAAATCAGCCAGTTTTCCAATACGGCAAGAATGGCCAACACAGGTGAAGATTTTTCCGGCGGTGGAGTAGATTTCAGGAAAATTAAAATCAGGTATGAAGTAAATGTTGTTTTTGCCTTGAAATAGGTATTCGGATAATTTTCCCGAATCCTACACATGCTGATCAAAAAGAATCATATTGCCATCGGGGTCGGTAAGCATAATACTTGCGGGCCCCGTGGTTTTTTCATCAGCTTCTGTCATTAGTTTTACGCCCTTGCTTTTAAGTTGCTTTTGAATTTCACGTACATCATCAAATGATTCCATCTTGCCTGCGTTTTCATCCCAACCGGGATTGAATGTAAGAATAGTGCTTTGAAACATTCCAAAGAATAAGCCAATAAGGGCATTCCCGTTTTTCATGATGAGATAGTTCCTGGCGAGATCGCCACCGAATACAGTAAAGCCGAGATTTTCATAAAATAATTTGGAAGCCTTCAGATTCTTTACGTTTAGGCTGACAGAAAAAGCGCCGGGTTTCATACCTGTTGATTTATTTTTTTGAAAAGTAATAGATTTTTTTACAGGAATAAGTTACGAACTAAACAATTGCCGGGAGCTTTGTTTCAAGAGATTTTAAAATAAATTGAGAATGCCTGCTGCTTAATTAAGCATGCGATACTCATTGGGAGTGTGCCCAACTTTTTGTTTAAACAACCTGGTAAAATGTTGTGGGTATTTGAAACCTAATTCGTATGCAACCTGGCTGATTGATTTACTGGGATCAAATATTCTTTCCTTGGCCATATCAATCACTTTCGATTGAATGTATTCCTGCGCTGTTTTTCCTGTTTCCTTTTTTATAAGATCGCCGAAGTAGTTTGCAGACAAGTGCAGCTCATCGGCGCAATGTGCTACAGACGGTAAGCCTACGGTTTGTGGTTTATCCGTTTGGAAGTAGTCGTTCAGAATATTTTCAAATTTTTCAAGTATACCATGGTTGATGTTCTCACGGGTAATAAACTGGCGATCATAAAACCGGGTGCAGTAATTAAGAAAAAGTTCTATGGTGGATACAATCAGCGTTTTACTGTGTTTGTCAATATGCTGGTTTAATTCATAAGCTATTTTGTCAAAACTTTCATGTACAATTTTTTTCTCCCTGTCAGATAAATGAAGCGCTTCGTTGGTATGGTATGCAAAGAAACCAAATTCATGCATGCGTTTTCCTAAAGCCGTACCACGCAAAAAATCAGGATGAAATATCAAGGCTAACCCGGTTGGCTGATATACTTCTGTGCTGATTACTTCTACAACCTGGCCCGGCGCAAAAAACACAAGAGTACCTTCCTGGTAATCGTAGGTATTATTGCCGTAGCGGATATCTCCACATTTGGTTTGTTTTAAAATCACGCAATACACATTAAAAGTCATCTTGTAAGCTACCCTGGGATCGGCTTTTGAAAGATCTACTATGTTCACCAGCGGATGTAATATCTCGTTTTTGTTGAAGTTGCTATAATCTGCAACAGTATTGAAGTGTACAGCTCTTTCCATTACTTCTTTATTTGAATTATAAAATTACGGACTCAAAACATTTTTTGCTTCATAAGGCTGTTCAATCAGTAAAAATGGTAGGTGAATCAGTAATTCGTATAAACCTTGATTAATCTGTGATTAGGAAATTTGTATTGAAAATTAAATACAATTTATTATGGAAAAAAGAGTATTGGGAAAAAGCGGTCTTGAGGTATCTGCTCTTGGCCTCGGATGTATGGGATTAAGTTTTGGATATGGGCCTGCAGTTGACAAACAGCATGGCATTAATCTTATCAGGAATGCATATGACAAAGGCGTCACATTTTTTGATACGGCAGAAGCGTATGGAGAATTAAATGAAGAAATGCTTGGAGAAGCGGTTGAACCTTTCAGGAAGGATGTAGTTATTGCTACAAAATTCGGCTTCCGGGAAGGGGATGCTACAAAAGGTGTAGACAGCCGGCCAGAACGCATAAGAGCAGTAGCTGAAGCATCGTTAAAAAATCTCAGGACAGATGTTATTGATTTATTCTACCAACACAGGGTAGATCCGGATGTACCAATGGAAGATGTTGCAGGAACAGTAAAAGATCTGATTAAGGAAGGAAAAGTAAAACATTTTGGAATGAGCGAGGCAGGAGTTCAAAGCATCCGTAATGCACATGCTGTACAACCAGTAGCTGCCCTGCAAAGTGAATATTCATTGTGGTGGCGCGAACCGGAAAAGGAAATTCTGCCAACACTTGAAGAACTTGGTATTGGCTTTGTACCATTCAGTCCGTTAGGAAAAGGTTTTTTAACAGGAGCGATTAATGAGAACACGAAATTCGATAGCAATGATTTCAGAAATATAGTTCCCCGTTTTTCAGAAGAGAACAGGAAGGCCAATCAATTGATGGTGGATTTATTAAAAAATATTGCGGGAGAAAAGAATGCTACACCGGCGCAAATTGCATTGGCATGGTTATTAGCACAACGGCCATGGATAGCTCCTATACCCGGTACTACTAAGTTGCATCGTCTCGAAGAAAATGTGAATGCTGCGGAGGTAGTTCTATCTGATGATGATTTGCAAACAATAGAACAAGCCGCATCAAAAATCAATGTTTCAGGAGCAAGATATCCTGCGCATTTGCAGAGCAGGGTTGGTAAGTAAAGGGACATCAATTAATTTGCTGTTAATACCACACATATGAAAAAGATAACTGTTTTGCTTGTGACGAGATTTTTTATATACTTTTTCTTTATGGATTTAAATGCACAACAACCAATGAATGAAAGCCAGCCTTTAGATAAAAGGCAACAAGCTGTTGTAACTATT
>JAEUVI010000187.1 GCA_016787105.1 Chitinophagaceae bacterium
ATGGGGCATTTATTATCTCATCAGCTTTTTCAATAGTACAGTTTAGTGAAGAACCCATGATTCAGCAAAACAAAATATCGTTTACCGTAGTAGAAAATGAAATGTGCAGGCAGGTGGATGTTTGCGAAAATGAATACCGAAACCTGATGGTGCTGTTAAAAGATAAGTTTTACCCGGATTACTTTGGTGAGTGCGGCGGTCAGGGCCGGTGCGCAACATGTGCGGTAAGGGTAGAAGGCAATCCTGAACTGGCGATGCATGATAATGACAGCAATGAGAAAAATACTTTAAACAAATCAGGTAATACCGGGAAGAACACCCGCTTGTCGTGCCGGATATTGATAAGTCCATTATTACAAAATACTATTATTCATATTGACGATACTTTATTTTAAAATTTTAATCAAACAATAAATTATTTCAACAATGGTAACTGCAACTTCGCTCGATGTAACAAGAATAGAACCCCGGTTAAAGCACCCAACCATCTTCAAACATTTTGATGAACTGGAACCGGGTGAAAGTTTCATAATAGAAAATGATCATGATCCTAAGCCGCTATATTATGAACTGATTGGTGAGCGGGGAAATATTTTTACATGGGAGTATATTGAAAAAGGGCCTGAATGGTTTGTGGTAAAAATCGCTAAAAGAAAAATTTCTGATAGCGAAGAAACGGTTGGCGCAATTGCCGCAAAAGATATTCGCAAAGCGGAAATACTGAAAGCTAAAGGTGTTGATTTTTGCTGCGGCGGAAACAAAACGCTGAAAGAAGCAGGTGAAGCCGCGGGTGTGAGTGAAGCAGAACTTAAGGAGGCATTGGCGCTTGCCGACAAAACACCGGTTTCACCTTCGCAGGATTTTGATAAATGGAATCTTGACTTTTTAACTGACTATATTATCAACACCCATCACCAGTATATTAAAGATAATGCCGGGAACATTCAAAGCATTGCGCATAAAGTGGCACAGCGCCACAGTGATAGCCATCCTGAACTTAACAGGCTCGCACAAGGTATTGACCATTTTCTCCAGGACCTGCTGAATCATGTTATAAAAGAAGAAAAAGTATTATTTCCAGCA
Source organism: Chitinophagaceae bacterium (assembly GCA_016787105.1). Classification (GTDB taxonomy): domain Bacteria; phylum Bacteroidota; class Bacteroidia; order Chitinophagales; family Chitinophagaceae; genus JAFDYH01. Next base: position 1,084 of record JAEUVI010000187.1, read on the forward strand.
ATTAAGGAGGCTGTTGCAAAAAGCCGTGATGTATCATTTGTTGGTAAAATACCAGCAGGCTTTATTAAGCAGCCTATACAAACGATGCAAAAGGAACATGAAATTGCAGGAGAAGATCTTAGCTTCTTTCGGAAACTGACAAACAATTATGAATTGCCGCAGGATGCCTGTAACTCTTATAACTATCTTTTTGAGAAAATGAAAGAGTTTGAAGATGACCTGCATCGGCACATTCATCTTGAAAATAATATCCTTTTTCCAAAAGCGATAAAGCTGGAAGAAGAACAGTCAAAAAAATAAATGCAATGGTTACTATCAAAAGAGTTTATGACCAACCGGAAAGAAAGATGGCTACGAGGTATGAGGAAGGATGCACTTCACTATGATGGGAGGATGAAAGATATCGATCCGTCATATTCACTCCGGACCTGGTTTGGGCATAAACCGGAACAGTTTGTTGAATTTGCAAAAAAATGTAAGGCGGAACTTAATGAGAATGCGGCTTTGGATGAGCTAAAGCAACTTTATAGAAAACATAAAATATCTGCCTGCTTATTGCAGCCAAAGATGCAGCACACAACCATGCATTGATAGTAAAATAGATGTTGAAATAAATAAAAATATGACTACCGTTAATTTTAATACTAAAATATCTGCGCTTATTAAGGCCAACCCCAAAAGCATTGATACTATCGCCGCTCTGGCAAAGCCGCTGGAAAAATTGAAGAACCCCATCCTCAGGAAAATAATGGCATCACGGGTAACTATTGCAGAGGCGGCAAAAATAGGAGGCTGTAAAACTGATGATTTTAAAAAGGCACTTGAGCCATTAGGCTTTCAGTTTGAAGCAACAGTAGCTGAAGAAAATACGAAGGAAGAAAAAAGCATACCCGACTGGCTAACGGCGGCAAAGTCCGAAGCAATTGAATATTTTGATGTCCGTCAAATCATAGAAAGCGGTGCAGACCCACTGAAACAAATTCTGCACCGCTTTAAAGAAATTCCCGGCGGAAATGTTTTATGTATTATCAATAGTTTTATTCCCACACCGCTTATTCATTTACTGAAGAAGGAGAAAGCGGAAGACTGTTTTGTAAAGGAAATCAGCAGTAATGAGTATCATGCTTATTTTTTAAAAAAAGAAAAAGTTTCACAGGTGGCTGCCGGAAGCAATAATGTTATTATGGATGATGCCGCAGCATTTGAAACTATCCGCAAAAGCTTTGGTGAAAAAATAGAAGAAACAGATGTGAGAGCCATGGAGATGCCCGGGCCTATGCAAACTATTTTGAAAAGTTTGCAAACGTTGCCAACAGGGTATGCGTTGTATATACATCACAAAAGAATACCCTTGTATTTGCTGGAAGAACTGGCAGATAAAAATTGGGAAATCCATATTCATACCATAGAGGAAGGCAATATAAAAATGCTGATTTTTAATAA
>JAEUVI010000264.1 GCA_016787105.1 Chitinophagaceae bacterium
GTCAGGTGTTCAATCAATCCGAATTCACCTAAAGAAGATATTTCTGTTCTTTCATTCATAATAATTTGGGGGGTTAGATTTTAGATTTCGGATTTTCAACAACCCTGTTCTTATTAGCTGTATTAATGCTGGAAAAGATAATAGACAACAGTTCGTCAGCCTCTTTATAAAGTCCTCTTAATTCATCTTTATATCCCGCATTAAATTCTGCCAGCATTTCATAAAAAAACATCGTCTCGTCCAGTTCTTCTTCTACAATTTTTAATTTATTTATAAAATCAGCTTTTGATTTTCCACGGCAAGCTGCCCGGTAATTAGCCGCAGAAGATGAAGAGCTTCTGACAATCTGGCCAATATAAACTTTATTAATAGTATTCGACTGCAGCTTAATGCAAAGCTTTGCAGTCCTAACCGCAAGCTCTTTTAATCTTTTTTTGAGGTCTTCCTTATTCACAAATCTAAAATCTAAACTCCAAAATCTACAATTCGTTATTAATCCATCTCAACATTTCCTCATGAATCTTCCCATTCGTTGCTACTATCCCATGTTGATAAGGTGAAAATTTATTTCCTTTTAAATCTGTTACTTTTCCACCTGCTTCTTCTACTATAAGATACCCTGCCGAGCTATCCCATGCTTCTAATTTATGTTCATAAAATCCATCAAAGCGGCCACAAGCCACCCAACAAAGATCAATTGCTGCCGAACCTAATCTGCGAACAGGTACACCTTTACGGATTAAGCGATCAAAAACATCCAACGGCCCATTGGGGGAATCAAGGTAGGTATAAGGAAACCCAGTAACCAGGCATGACTTCAACACGCTGGGTTCGTCGCTTACTGCAATTGCTTTTTCATTCAACACTGCCCCTTTTCCCTTTTCCGCAAAAAACAATTCATTTAAATGAGGGTTAAACACCGCGCCCATTATCATTTCATTATTGTGTTCAATACCTATGGATACACAATTCAATGGTATACCTTTTGAAAAATTAATAGTGCCATCTATCGGGTCAATGATCCATTTATAAGCGGAATCCTGGATTATTTTACCAGCTTCTTCGCTCAATATATAATGATCAGGATATTGATTTTTAATAACTGCCATGATCGCTTTTTCAGCAGCATGATCAGCTTCCGTTACCGGGTTATTAACACCTTCTTTGTAAGAAATTTTAAAATCATTATTAAAAAAGCGTTGTACTTCAGATGCGCCGGCCCTTACGGCCTCAATGAGGGTTTTTTTCAGCATGCGCAAAGATAATAAACCCCTATGCCTGAAGGAGAATTATAAAAAGAATTCTTTATTACAAAGGGAGAACAATTATTTTTGAGCTTATCGCAATCAGTACTTTGTATTTAAACACATGGATTTATCCATAATCATAGTCAATTACAATGTAAAGCATTTCCTGGAGCAATGCCTTTGCTCTGTGCAAAAGGCTATTGTTAACCCGGGATTAAAAGCTGAAGTATTGATTACAGATAATAACTCGTCGGATAACAGTATTGAGTACTTGCAGCCAAAATTCCCGTTTGTAAAATTTATACAGAATAAAGAAAACAACGGTTTTGCCAAAGCATGCAACCAGGCACTGGCGCTTAGCACGGGTAAATATATTTTGTTTTTAAACCCAGATACTATTGTACCGGAAGATTGTTTTGCAAAATGCATTTCCTTTTTTGATAAGCATGCAGATGCCGGCGCCTTAGGCATCAGGATGATTGATGGTAGCGGTAAATTTTTAAAAGAATCAAAAAGGGCATTCCCCGATCCGTTTACGTCACTATATAAGTTATTTGGTTTATCAAAATTATTTCCGCGGTCACGCACATTCGGTAAATACCATCTCGAATACCTGGATGAAAATAAAAACCATGAAGTTGATGTACTGGCCGGTGCATTTATAATGGTAAGAAAAGACGTATTGGAAAAAACAGGAAGCTTTGATGAAAATTTCTTTATGTATGGAGAAGATATTGATTTGAGCTACCGCATACAAAAAGCAGGTTTTAAAAATTATTATTTCGCAGAAAGCAGCATCATTCACTTCAAAGGTGAAAGTACAAGAAAGACAAGCCTGAATTATGTACGCATGTTTTACAGTGCCATGGCAAAGTTTGTACACAAACATTATGGCAGCAATAAAGCAGGATTTTTTAATTTCCTCGTGCATATTGCTATCTGGATCCGTGCTATTTTTTCCGGTATTGCCCGGTTTATCGAACGTATCGGCCTACCGCTTATAGATGCCTGTTTTATTTTACTATCCTTTTTTATCGCAAAAATTATCTGGAGTGATGTAAAACCACAAATCCGTTATGTAGATCAGATGCTTCTTATCGCCTTTCCGCTTTTCACATTTATGTATTTGCTGGTAGCCTATTATGCAGGTCTATATGACCGGAAATATAAACGTCCGCGATTGATACAATCCACACTCGTTGCAACAATAACTTTACTGGCAGCATATTCCTTACTTCCGGAAACCTATCGTTTTTCAAGAGCAATAGTTCTTATTGGTGCTGCCTTGTCTTTTGTATTAATAAGCCTGCTGCGGCGTGTATTGATGAACATGGATGTTTTGCGTGACAGCAACATGGAAGATATTCATCCGAAAACATTGCTGGCAGCCAGCCCCGTGGAATATGAAAAAACATTACAGCTCATGAAGGAGGCAGGGCTACAGGAAAGAGTAATTGGGAGAATAGGTGTGGATAATACTGATAAAATGGCTGTCGGTGACTGGAAAAATATTAAAACACTGACAAGGGATATAGCTTTCAGCGAAATTATATTCTGCGAAGGCGCTCTTTCTTTCCGGGATATTATAGAAGCACTGCAGCAGCTACCGGAAAATATTACGGCCAAGTTTCACGCATCGGGCAGCAACAGTATTGTAGGCAGCGATTCAAAAGATGCAAGTGGCGAAACACTGACAATAGAAAATGGCTATAAACTCGCTGACCCGTATAACCGAAGATTAAAAAGGTTAGTTGACATCCTGTTTTCGTTTTTTTGCATAATTACCTTCCCGATCCAGTTATTTCTTGTTAAAAGGCCGCTGGCATTTCTGAAAAATTGTTTTTCTGTTTTGTTTGCAAATAAAACCTGGGTTGGGTATGCAACAGAAGAAAAATATTTGCCGCCATTACGTAATGGTATTATTGCCTCGAACGGTATACCACTAAGCCAAAGGCAGCAGTGGCCACAAGAAAGCCTGCGCATGTCGGATCAATGGTATGCCCGTGACTATGAGCCCGCAAATGATTTAAAGTTGCTATGGAAAGTGTACCGGCATTCAAGCCGGTAGATAATAATGAAGAAAAATTCCGGTAATTTTCCGATCAGTCATTCATGCAAAAGATACTGTTGGTGAGAACAGTTCTGCTTATATTCGCAGCAATATAGAACTCATTAGAGTTAAATTTACAAGGCGATCACACGAAATCTGAATGGCAACAATTATAGACATTAAATTACCAAAGGCCATTGCCAATGCATTACGCATTCCGCAAAACGATCCAAAGCGCCAGCAACTTCGGGTGTTAAAAAAATTGCTAAAAAAAGCAAGGTTTACTGAACTGGGGCAGGAATATCGTTTTGATGAAATATTATTCAACAAAAATCCGGCTAAGCGATTCCAGGAATTGGTACCTGTTCATGATTACAATAAAATATATGAGCACTGGTGGAAAAAAACATTGGAAGGTGTGCCGGATGTAACCTGGCCGGGAAAAATAAAATACTACGCATTAAGTTCCGGTACATCAGAAGCTGCCAGTAAATATATACCTGTTACAAAAGAGCTATTGCGCAGCAATACGATTAATTATGTGCGGCAGTTAATCAGCCTTGTATCATCCTACGATCATGTACCAAGAAGTGCTATCACCAAGGGTTTTCTAATGCTGGGCGGCGCCACTGATTTACAAAAAGGAAAAGCCGGCTGGTATGCAGGCGATCTTAGCGGAATACTTGCCAAGAAAAGGCCTTTTTGGTTTCAGACATTTTATAAACCGGGAGGAAGAATAGCTGCCATCAAAGACTGGAACCAGAAACTGAATGAAATAGTTGAACATGCCCCTGAATGGGATATTGGCTATATCGTTGGCGTACCTGCCTGGTGCCAGATGTGTATGGAAATGGTGATTGAGCATTACAAGGTGAAAAACATACATGAAATATGGCCTAACTTTTCATTCTTTGTTCATGGCGGCGTAGCATTTGAGCCCTATAAAAAAGGTTTTGAAAAACTATTAGGCAAGCCTATCATTTATATTGAGAATTATTTATCCAGCGAAGGCTTTATCGGTTATAAACACCGTGACAATGCGAAAGGAATGCAGCTCATCCTGAATAATAATATCTTCTTTGAGTTTGTACCATTTGACAGTAAAAACTTTGATGGTGAAGGGAAAATCGCAGATAACCCTGAAGCAGTGATGATACAGGATGTAGAAGAAGGAAAAGATTATGCATTATTAATGAGTACCAATGCAGGCGCATGGCGCTATCTTATCGGCGATACAATCCGTTTTGTAGATAAAGCAAAAAGCGAAGTAGTAATCACAGGGCGTACCAAGCATTTTCTCAGCCTGGTAGGTGAGCACCTCAGTGTGGAAAATATGAACAAAGCCATTGAAGTAGTAAGCAATGAAATGAATATTTCCATACCTGAGTTTACAGTTGCCGGTTTTCCATACCAGAATTTCTTTGCACACAAATGGTATATTGCTACAGATGATAAAGCAGATGCGGAAGAACTGCGGAAAAGAATTGATAAAAAACTCTGCGAACTGAATGATGATTATGCAACAGAACGCACAAGTGCATTGAAAGAAGTTTTTCTTGAAGTATTGCCCGAAGAAAAATTCATGAAGTTTATGGAGATGAAAGGGAAACTGGGCAGTCAGCACAAATTTCCCCGTGTACTGAAAGGAAAAATACTGGAAGATTGGAACAGGTTTTTGGAAAAAGAAGTTGTATAAAACAAATAGCTGAGCCATATTGAACATAGAATTATATAAACTATAAGTGTTCTATGTTTCCCGATATCCTTTGTGGTTCAATTGTCTCAAATAAAAATAAAATAACCTTATGTAACCAGGCCTCCTTCTTATTATGTGAAAGAGGTTTTTTATTTTAGCCAATATAAACAACGAATGCTGGAAGCCCTGTTGAAAGGAATTACACTTGGATTATTGCTGAGTATATCGGTAGGACCTGTATTGTTTTCAGTAATCAAGCAAAGCCTGAATAACGGGCATAAGGGTGGAATGGCATTTATACTGGGTGTATCGGCAAGCGATATAACACTTGTGCTTATCAGCAATGTATTTACACAATTATTCAGCTCGCTGAGCAGCCGCCAGTTTGAAATAGGTATTGTCGGAAGTGTATTTCTTATTGTTATGGGTATTTATTTCCTGTTTTTTAAAAAACTGAAAGTAAATACAGAGGGAGAACAGGTATTTACCTTCAGCAAAACTGATTACGCGAAAATTTTTCTCTCCGGCTATTTCATGAATACACTGAACCCGGCTGTATTCATTTTCTGGCTCACCACATCTACTTCACTTGTAAGCCATACCATTGAACAGCGATTGGTTATATTTCTAACCTGTCTCGGCATTGTATTCGCCGGTGACTTTACAAAAGTGATGCTTGCCGGAAAAATACGCAACAGGCTTACCCCTCATAATATTCATATCATCAACCGGCTGAATGGCATTATACTCATTGGCTTTGGCATCGCATTAATATGGGGGCTACTGGTTTTTTCAAAACATCATGCCTGATTATTTTAACATTC
>JAEUVI010000274.1 GCA_016787105.1 Chitinophagaceae bacterium
GAACAGGGAGTTATTTCAACCGGATCTATTGTTCTGGATACAGCTCTCGGTATAGGAGGCTTACCTAAGGGAAGAGTAGTAGAAATATACGGCCCGGAATCTTCAGGTAAAACAACCATTGCAACACACGTGATAGCTGAAGCACAAAAGAAAGGCGGTATGTGTGCTATTATAGATGCCGAGCATGCGTTTGACAGCAGCTATGCTAAAAAACTCGGTGTGGATGTTGATAATCTTTTAATCTCTCAACCAGATTATGGTGAGCAAGGCCTGGAAATAGCCGACCGTTTAATTCTCTCAGGCGCATTGGATGTAGTGGTGATTGACTCTGTGGCTGCATTGGTACCAAAAGGTGAATTGGAAGGTGAAATGGGTGACAGTAAAATGGGACTGCAGGCAAGATTGATGAGCCAGGCACTGAGAAAATTGACAGCTACAATTGCAAAAACAAATACAATCTGCATTTTTATCAACCAGTTGCGTGAGAAAATCGGGGTTATGTTTGGTAACCCGGAAACAACAACCGGTGGTAATGCATTAAAATTCTACGCATCAGTCCGGTTGGATATACGCCGCAGCAGCCAGATAAAAGATGGTGATGAAGCAATCGGTAACCGGGTAAAAGTAAAAGTGGTAAAGAATAAGGTAGCGCCGCCGTTCAGGGCTGCAGAATTTGATATCATTTTCGGGGAAGGTATTTCAAAAACCGGCGAAATCATTGATATGGGTGTAGAGCTGGGAATTGTGCAGAAAAGCGGAAGCTGGTTTAGCTATAATAATGATAAGCTGGGGCAGGGTCGCGATGCTGTGCGCCAATTACTCACAGATAATCCGGAAATGGCAGCCGAAATTGAAGGAAAGATCAGGGAGAAGATTAAGGAAATACAAGCTTCATAGTTTTCGCTACCATCGTCTCTTCTGTTTTCAAATATATCAGTTCCTTACGAAGCTTAAGATGGGTTAGTAATATATAGTAGAAAATCCTGGCTGGTCCAGGATTTTTGTTTTGCTGAGTTCATCAATTTCTGCAATCGGCTATCAGAAGTTCTGAGTTCGCTATTTTTACTTTTTAATTTTTACTTTGTATTTATGAGCATAAGAATCTTTGCAAAACGAAAAAAAATAGCACTGGTAGCCCACGATCATAAAAAAGCTGACCTGATAGAATGGGCGGTATATAATAAAACAGTTTTGGCAAAACACAGGTTATATGCAACCGGTACTACAGGTACTTTGCTTGAGACGGCATTGGATCAATCCGTGACCAAATTTTTGAGTGGCCCACTGGGTGGTGATCAGCAGATAGGAGCGCAGATAGCGGAAGGAAAGATTGATGTATTAATATTCTTCTGGGATCCCATGGAAGCACAACCGCACGATCCGGATGTAAAGGCATTACTTCGTTTATCCGCCACATACAATATTCCTGTTGCATGCAACCGTGCGACAGCGGATTTTATTTTTACTTCACCGCTGATGCATGAGGATTATGAAGCTATTCTTCCCGATTATTCAAATTATACGCAACGTAAAATCTGATTTTTTCTTTCAGCTCTTTACACGTAAAATACAAGCAGCCTGTAATCGAGAATAACCGGCATTTTTCTTAGTATTTGTAAAATAATCAGAGTATTCTAATTGCAGGTGTAGTTTAATGCAGGCTCAGGTGTGCTAATTATATTAACTAAAAATGAAATAAATTTACAGGCTTCATTATGGCGTTTAAATTACAATCTTCCTATACACCTGCAGGTGATCAACCTGATGCCATACGCCAACTTACGGAGGGTATAGAAAATGGTGAAAAGCACCAGGTATTGTTGGGTGTAACCGGGTCGGGGAAAACATTTACTGTAGCCAATGTTATACAGAATACACAAAAGCCCACGCTTGTTCTCACGCATAATAAAACATTGGTTGCTCAGTTATATGGCGAGTTCCGCCAGTTCTTTCCGGATAATGCAGTGGAGTATTTTGTTTCTTATTATGATTATTACCAACCGGAAGCATATTTACCAGTTAGCGATGTATATATTGAAAAGGATTTATCCATTAATGATGAACTGGATAAACTACGTTTACGTGCGACATCAAGTTTATTAAGTGGTAGAAGGGATATTATTGTTGTGGCTAGTGTGAGCTGTATTTATGGTATGGGCAATCCTACCGATTACGAAAACGGAATAGTGCGCATCAGCAAAGGACAGAATATTTCAAGGCAGGGCTTTTTGCATTCGCTTGTCAACTCTTTATATTCAAGAACAACCCTGGAATTTAATCGCGGTACTTTTCGGGTAAAAGGGGATACTGTTGATATCAACCTGCCTTATGTTGATTATGGTTACCGTATTACTTTTTTTGGCGATGAGATTGAGGAAATAGAAAGCATGGATGTAGTAACGGGAAAGCGCATTGGAAAAATGGAAAACGCTGCTATTTTCCCTGCGAACTTATATGTAGCGCCAAAGGACATAATGCAGCAGGTGATATACGAGATACAGGATGAGATGCAGGCACAGGTTGAATATTTTAAAAGTACAGGAAAATTCATTGAAGGGCAACGATTGAAAGAAAGAGTAGAGTATGATTTGGAAATGATCCGTGAATTAGGTTATTGCAATGGTATAGAAAACTATTCACGATTTTTTGATCGCCGCCGTCCTGGTACAAGACCATTCTGTTTGCTGGACTACTTCCCTAAAGATTTCTTACTCGTGGTAGATGAGAGCCATCAGACCATACCACAGGTAAGCGGAATGTATGGAGGTGATAGAAGCCGCAAATTAATATTGGTTGATTATGGCTTTCGTTTGCCATCGGCATTGGACAACCGGCCATTGAACTTTCATGAGTTTGAATCAATGATTAACCAAACGATATATGTTTCGGCTACGCCTGACAGTTTTGAACTGGAAAAAACTGGCGGTGTTGTAGTAGAACAGGTTGTTCGCCCGACGGGATTATTGGATCCGCCAATTCAAATACGCCCAAGTGTAAACCAGATAGATGATTTGCTGGATGAAATAGACAAAACGATAAAGAAAGGCGATCGCGTATTGGTAACAACGCTTACAAAGCGAATGGCGGAGGAAATGGATAAATACCTGCACCGAATTAATATCAAATCAAAATACATCCATAGCGAAGTGGATACATTGGAACGGGTAGAAATATTAAGGCAATTACGCCTTGGCGAAATTGATGTGCTTGTTGGTGTAAACCTGTTACGTGAAGGCCTGGATTTACCGGAGGTTTCCCTGGTTGCCATACTGGACGCGGATAAAGAAGGCTTTTTACGCAACGAAAAATCGTTAACACAAACTGCAGGCCGTGCAGCTAGAAATGCGGATGGCTTCGTTATTTTTTATGCAGATAAAATGACAGAGAGCATGCAGAAGACGATTGATGAAACGACAAGGCGAAGGGAAAAACAAGTTGCGTATAATATTGAACACAACATTACACCTACAACTGTAAAGAAATCAAAGCAACAGGTTTTCGCACAGACTTCTGTATTAGATATTAAGGGATATGACCCTGCAAATCCTTATGCTATTGCACCAGATGAGGATCTGATTACAATTGCTGCGGAAGAACAAGCCGAGTACAAAACAATACCGCAAATGGAAAAAGCTATTTCCAAAATCAAAAAAGATATGGAAAAAGCAGCAAGAGATCTGGATTTTATGGAAGCGGCAAGGCTACGTGATGAAATGTTTAGTATGCAGAAGCAATTGGAAGAAATGAAAAAGTAAAAGTGTCTTTAAGGGATAAACATCCCGGCTATCGATAATCAATTGACTGTAAGAGTATATTCAAGCAATATGTTGTTTTCATAGGGGAATTCATATCGTAAGATTACGAGAAAATTTCGAGGAGATCTACCCAACTTTTTAAAATAATCACTTATGGACTTGCAAGCATATCAAATCCATTATATTTTCGACCCGTAATCATCCATATCCAATTTAAAACTGAATAAATCCAATGTTATGAAAAGACGAATCCGTAAAGTGGTTAACTTCTTTGCGTTTAACCTCCTGTTTTTTGCGCTTTATCTCAATTTCATTCACAAAGACAAGCCGAGTATCGCTGTATCCCCAGCACCTTCACAGGTTGCCAATACTGCTGCTCTGTCTGGTAATGTACTTGTAACTAATCCAGAAAAATATCTTGATCAAAAAAATTCAAATACTGCTGCTGAAAATAGATCAGCACAGGATGCACATCCTGTAAAGACTGAAGAAACAGCAGCGCTGAAACTATCTGTCAACTAAGTATTTCATAACAGCGTTTACATACAAATAACCCCGGATTCTTCCGGGGTTTGCTTTTTTAATGCTACAGCTAAGCTGAAATCAAGCCGTTCGAAAGTTCGTTTTCCGCCCTTAACTTAGCATATGGCTAAGAAAGTATTTCTTCTTGATGCATTTGCACTTGTATTCCGTGCATATTATGCGCTAATCAAAAATCCCCGTCTGACTTCAAAAGGCAAAAATACCAATGCACAATTTGGATTTACCAATACATTGGTTGAGTTGATTACCAAGCAAATGCCTTCGCACATGGCAGTGTGCTTTGATACCGCCGCCCCTACGGAGCGACATACTGAGTTTGAAAATTATAAAGCCAACAGGCAGGAAGCACCAGAAGATATACTTGCGGCGATACCGGATATAAAAAAAATCATTCGTGGTTTTAACGTTCCGGTTATTGAGTTTGATGGGTATGAAGCCGATGACGTAATAGGTACGCTTAGTAAGCAAGCTGCAAAAGCAGGTTATGAAGTATTTATGGTAACACCGGATAAAGATTATGGGCAATTGGTTTCTGATAAAATAAAAATATACAAACCTGGCTACCAGGGCGGTGATGTAGAAATAATGGGACCAGAAGAAGTTTGCGCAAAGTGGAATATTAAAGAAGTGTCGCAAGTGATAGATATACTTGGCCTGATGGGAGATGCGGTAGATAATATACCTGGCATAGCAGGTGTAGGTGAAAAAACGGCTGCAAAACTTCTTGCGGAATATGGAACATTGGAAAATGCCCTTGCGAATGCGGATAATATAAAAGGTGCTTTAGGAGAAAAGGTAAGAAAGGGAAAACAAGATGCCATCATTTCAAAAAAGCTGGCAACAATCATTACTGATGTGCCGGTAGAGTTTCAAGAAGAGGATTTCAAAATAAAAGATTGGGATAAGGAAAAACTGAAAGAAGTTTTTGCAGAGCTGGAATTTAAAACACTTGGTAAAAGATTACTGGGAGAAGATTTCTCAGTTGGAACTGCAGCACCTTCTGCAAAGGGGTCTGTAGCAAAAGAGGTACCACAAGGCATACAAACTGATCTTTTTGGAAACATAATTGAACCCGAGCCACAAAAGCCAGAAGCAACAAAAACAATCGTTGAGGATGATAGCGAACCTGCAGATGGGTTGGTTGCAGATAAAAACATTAATAACACAGTACACAATTACGAAGCCGCTTCGGATGATAAGAGTATAAAAAAGCTTGTAGCTGAATTAAAAAAGCATACAGAAATATGTTTTGATACGGAGACAACGGGTATTGATGCAAATGACGCAGAACTCGTCGGATTGAGCTTTTCTGTGAAACCGGGCGATGCCTGGTATGTGCCTTGCCCTGCCGATCAAAAAAGAACAAAAGAAATACTTGCACATTTTGAACCCTTGTTTGCTGATAAAAAGAAAACCTGGATTGGACAAAATATCAAATACGATATGCTGGTGCTGAAATGGTATGGTGTCGAAATAGCAGGTAATCTTTTTGATACCATGCTTGCTCATTATGTAATAGAACCGGATGGAAAAAGAGGTATGGATGTATTGAGTGCCAAATATCTTGGATATGAACCTGTGCATATTGAAGAGCTCATTGGCAAAAAGGGAAAAACACAAGGTAATATGCGTGATGTGGAATTGGATAAGATAAAAGATTATGCCGCCGAAGATGCAGATATCACGCTTCAGTTAAAAAATGTTTTTGTGCCTTTATTAAAGAAAAAGGAAGTTGAAAAAGTATTTAATGAAGTAGAAAATCCACTTGTGAAAGTACTGACAGATATGGAGTTTGAAGGGATAAAAATAGATGTTGATTTTTTAGCGGATTATTCTAAACAGTTAGAGAAGGAAGCAAAAACAGCAGAAGAGAGCGTATACAAACAGGCAGGTGTGCGATTTAATCTTGCTTCTCCGAAGCAGCTCGGAGAAGTATTATTTGAAAAACTAAAACTGGATCCTTCTGCCAAAAAAACGAAAACAGGTCAGTACCAGACCGGTGAAGATGTGCTTTTGAAACTGGCTGCCAAGGGCAATCAAATAGTTGATGACATTCTTGCATTTCGTGAGCTGACCAAATTGAGATCTACATATGTAGACGCATTGCCACAACTTATAAATAAAAAAACAGGAAGGGTGCATACTACTTACGGTCAGGCAGTGGCTGTTACAGGTCGTTTGCAAAGCAATAACCCCAACCTGCAGAACATACCTGTCAGAACCGATCGCGGTAAAGAAGTAAGAAAGGCATTTATACCACGTGATAATAAACATATTTTATTGTCGGCCGACTACTCACAGATAGAATTGAGAATTGTTGCTTCTATAAGTGGCGATGAAAATATGTGTGATGCATTCCGAAAAGGGACAGATATCCATACTGCTACTGCGGCAAGAGTATATAATGTAAGTGAAAAGGAAGTGACAAAGGAAATGCGTTATAAAGCCAAGAGTGTAAACTTTGGAATTATCTATGGTCAGGGTGCATTTGGGTTAGCGGACAATCTGGGAATATCAAGGACAGAAGCAAAAGAGATTATTGATAACTATAAAAAGGAGTTTCCCGGGATTCAGAGATATATGGATGATACTATCAACTTTGCCCGTGAACACGGCTATGTACAAACGCTGATGGGAAGAAAAAGGTGGTTGCGGGATATTAACTCAGCTAACTTCACAGTTCGCGGCTTTGCGGAACGAAACGCTATTAACTCACCTATACAAGGTACTGCCGCAGACATGATTAAACTTGCCATGCAGAAAGTGCATGCAGCCATGAAGAGAGAAAAGATGCAAAGTAAAATGCTGCTCCAGGTGCATGATGAGTTAGTTTTTGATGCGCTCAAAACAGAAGTAAAAGAATTAAAGCCGTTGATTATTGAAAACATGCAATCGGCAATGCTGCTTCCTTATGAGGTGCCTGTAATTGCTGAGTGTGGTGAAGGTAAAAACTGGCTCGAAGCA